>JAUYGP010000667.1 GCA_030690515.1 Giesbergeria sp. | reverse complement strand
GCCATCGAAACAAAGGGCGAGAGCATTGCCCAGGGTATGGCCAACCTGCTGCACGACATGCGCCAGGGCCATGTGTCGATGACCGACGAGAGCCTGTTCGAAGTGGGCCGCAACGTGGCCACGACCGAGGGTGCGGTGGTGTATGAGAATGAACTGTTCCAGCTCATCGAATACAAGCCGCTGACGGACAAGGTGTATGAGCGGCCTTTTCTGCTCATCCCGCCGTGCATCAACAAGTTCTACATCCTCGATCTGCAGCCTGAGAACTCGCTCATTCGCTACGCGGTAGAGCAGGGTCAGCGCACCTTTGTCGTGAGCTGGCGCAACCCCGATGCGTCGCTGGAGCACAAGACCTGGGATGACTATGTGGAGCATGGCGCCATTGAGGCGATCGACGTAGTGCAGCAAATCTCGGGCGTGCCGCAAATCAATGCCCTGGGCTTTTGCGTGGGCGGCACTATTTTGAGCAATGCGCTGGCCGTGCTGGCCGCCCGTGGCAAAGATCCAGTGGCCAGCGCCACCTTCCTGACCACGCTGATCGACTTTACCGATACCGGCATCCTCGATGTGTTCATCAACGAGGCGTTCGTGCAGTTCCGTGAATTGCAGATGGGCCAGGGCGGCATGATGAAGGGCCAGGACCTGGCGTCCACCTTCAGCTTCTTGCGTCCCAACGACCTGGTGTGGAACTATGTGGTGGGCAACTACCTCAAGGGCGAAACGCCGCCTCCGTTCGACCTGCTGTACTGGAACAGCGACAGCACCAATCTGCCGGGGCCGTTTTATGCCTGGTACCTGCGCAACATGTACCTGGAGAACAACCTCATCAAACCGGGCAAGCTGACCGTGTGCGGCGAGAAGATCGACCTGGGCAAGGTTAAGCTCCCGGCCTACGTGTACGGCTCGCGCGAGGACCACATCGTCCCCATCAATGCGGCCTATGCCAGCACGCAGGTACTGCCTGGCAAGAAGCGCTTTGTCATGGGCGCCTCGGGCCATATTGCGGGCGTCATCAACCCGCCCGCCAAAGGCAAGCGCAGCCACTGGATCCGTGCCGACGGCAAGCTGCCCAAAACGCTGGACGCTTGGCTGGAGGGCGCCCAGGAACACAAGGGCAGTTGGTGGACCGACTGGTCCGGCTGGCTCAAGGG
>JAUYGP010000665.1 GCA_030690515.1 Giesbergeria sp. | reverse complement strand
AACTCGTGGCCTACTCGTCTGTGGCGCACATGGGTTTTGTGACCTTGGGTTTCTTTGTCTTCAATGACCTGGGCGTATCGGGTGGCATCGTGCAAATGATTGCGCACGGTTTCGTCTCGGCCGCCATGTTCCTGTCGATTGGTGTGCTGTACGACCGCATGCATTCGCGTGAAATTGCGGACTATGGCGGTGTGGTCAACACCATGCCCAACTTTGCGGCCTTTGCGTTGTTGTTCACCATGGCCAACTGCGGTTTGCCGGGTACTGCTGGCTTTGTGGGTGAGTGGATGGTGATTTTGGCTGCCGTAAAGGCCAATTTCTGGATCGGTCTGGCTGCGGCCTCTGCGCTGATCTGGGGTGCTGCCTACAGCCTGTGGATGTTCAAGCGGGTGTACCTGGGTCCCGTCGGCAACAGCAATGTCAAGGCATTGCTGGACATCAGCAGCCGCGAGTTCTTTGTGCTGGCCCTGTTGGGCTTCGCTGTGCTGTACATGGGTCTGTACCCACGCCCCTTCACCGACGTGATGGATGCTTCCGTGGCCGAGCTGCTCAAGCATGTGGCCTTGTCCAAGCTGAACTGACCAGACTGAACTGAGAGACACGAGATGATAGACAACATCAGTTGGCTTGCGATTTACCCGGAGATCCTGCTTCTGGTCATGGCCTGCGTGATTACGCTGGTGGATCTGGGCGTCTCTAGCCCACGGCGCACCGGCACCTATGTGCTGACCATGCTCACGTTGGCGGTGGTCGCCGTTTTGCAGGGTGTGTATGCCAGCAGTGGCAACACCTTCTATGGTTTTGGCAACATGGTTGTCAGCGACGCCATGGGCAACTGGCTCAAATGCTTTGCCACCCTGGCAATGATGGTGACCCTGGTGTACGGCAGGCCTTATGCAGGCGATCGCGGCATGCTGCGCGGCGGTGAATTGTTCTCCCTGGGTATGTTTTCGTTGTTGGGCATGTTCATCATGATCGGCGGCAACAACTTCCTGGTGATTTACCTGGGTCTGGAGCTGCTGACCCTGTCGAGCTACGCCTTGGTAGCCTTGCGCCGCGACAATGCAACCGCTTCCGAAGCGGCCATGAAGTATTTTGTACTGGGCGCCATGGCCAGCGGTTTCCTGCTCTATGGCCTGTCCATGCTGT
>JAUYGP010000650.1 GCA_030690515.1 Giesbergeria sp. | reverse complement strand
GCCTTGCAACCATTGGGCCAACCACATCAGCATGGCGCACCTCCGTCCATGCTGCGGCACTCGTTGCCTGTTGCCATCGTGTTCTCCTGCGCGGTGGCGGCCACGGCCTCCACCACCTGTTCCATCTTCATGAAGCGCGATCCCTTCACCAGCACACTGCCCACACTGGGCAAGGCTTCGCGCACCGCTGCCTGTAGCGATGCCATGTCATCAAAATGCCGCGCAGCGCCAAACGCGGCGGCAGCGTGGGCCGATTGGTTGCCCAGGGCGTAGAGCTGCTCGATACCGCAGGCCTGCGCTTGCGCCCCGGCCTCGGCGTGGAACTGCGGCCCCTGGTCGCCCACCTCGCCCATGTCGCCCAGCACCAGCAGGCGCGGCGCGGGCAGCTCGGCCAGAACAAGAATGGCGGCGCGCACGGAGTCAGGGTTGGCGTTGTAACTGTCGTCCACCACCGTGATGGCCCGGCCGCCACAGGGCACACTAAAGGCCCGCGACCGGCCCTTGACCGGCGCGAAGGCGGACAAGCCGCACGCAATGTCGGACAACGGCACACCCGCAGCCAGGGCACAGGCTGTGGCAGCCAGCGCGTTGTCCACGTTGTGGCGACCCGCAATGTGCAATGTGCCCTGCAGTGCACCCTGGGGCGTGGCGATCTCCACGGTCCAGGCGCCGTTGCTCCAGTGGGCATGGGTGCAGCGCACATCGCCCTCATCACTACCAAAAGTAGTGCAGCGGCGTGCGCCCGCCAGGCCACGCCACAACGCGGTATAGGGGGTGCCTGCCGGAAAAACAGCCACCCCGTCTTCGCGCAGTGCCGACAGCACCGCGCCGTTTTCCTCAGCCACGGCCTGCACTGTGTGCATAAATTCCAGGTGTTCGCGCTGCGCGTTGTTCACCAGTGCCACGGTCGGCTGGGCGATGCGGGCCAGGTCCGCAATCTCGCCCGGGTGGTTCATTCCCAGCTCCACCACGCCCACGCGGTGCTGCGCCGTCAGGCGCAGCAGGGTCTGCGGGACGCCGATAGCGTTGTTCAGGTTGCCCTGGGTCGAGAAGGCCGCCCCCTGCGCGTGCGCCTGCAGGATGGCGGCCAGCATTTGCGTGACTGTGGTCTTGCCATTGCTGCCAGTCACAGCGATCAGCGGAAGCGTGAACTGCGCGCGCCAGCCCGCCGCCAATGCGCCCAGGGCCTGCAGGCTGTCGGGCACCTCGATGCCGGGCAGTCCAGCCTCCTGCAGGCCGCGCTCGGCCAGGGCGGCCACGGCACCTGCGGCACGCGCCTGCGCCAAGAATTGATGGGCATCGAAGCGCTCACCGCGCAGGGCGACGAACAGATCCCCCACCTGCAGCGTGCGCGAGTCGGTGTGGACACGCGCCACCGGCGTGGCACCGTCGCCCACCAGACACGCCCGTGGTTCGCGCGCATGAATCCACGCGAAGGCTTGCTGCAGAGTCATCATTGCCATACGCAAGCTCCCCGGCGTTCCAGCGCGGCACGTGCCTGCGCCATGTCGGAGAACGGCTGGCGCACACCCGCCGTCTCCTGGTATTCCTCGTGGCCCTTGCCTGCGATCAGCACCACGTCCCGGGCGTCGGCCTCGGCCAGCACCTGGACAATGGCGGCGGCGCGGTCGGGTTCGGTGCGCACCGTTTCTCCGGCAATGGTGCCCAGCAGAATCTGGTGAATGATGTGGCCCGGCACCTCGCTGCGCGGGTTGTCGCTGGTGACCACCACCGCGTCGGCGTGGTGCTGTGCAGCCGCACCCATGAGTGGGCGTTTGCTGGCATCGCGGTCGCCGCCGCAGCCGAACACGCACCAGAGCTGGCCGCCACGCTCGGCCGCCAGTGGACGCAGCGCCTGTAGCGCCTTCTCCAGCGCATCGGGTGTGTGGGCGTAGTCCACCGCCACCAGCGGCTGGCCTGGGGCCACCAGGCGCTCCATGCGGCCTGGCACCGGCAGCAACTGCGCACACGCGGCCACGGCCTTCGCCAACGGCACGCCCAGGGCACGCTGCGCAGCAATCACGCCCAACAGGTTGGAGACGTTGTAGTCCCCGATCATGGTCGTCTGCAACGTGTGCTTTTCCGCACCTTCCACCACATCCAGGCGCAGACCGCGATCACCCCACGCCACGCCCTGGGCCTGCAGGCGCGCGTCCTGCTGCATGGAAATGCTCCACAGGTCCAGCCCGCGCCCGGCCAGGGCGCTGTGCAAGGCAGCGCCCCGCGGGTCGTCGATGTTGACCACGGCGGCCTGCAGGCCGGGCCAGTCGAACAGCGCCCTTTTGGCTTGCCAGTAGGCATCCATGCTGGGGTGGTAGTCGAGGTGGTCCTGCGTGAAGTTGGTAAACACGGCCACGCGGATGGGCGTACCGGCCAGGCGGTGTTCGGCCAGTCCGATGGACGAGGCCTCGATGGCGCAGGCGCGCACGCCCGCATCGACAAACTGGCGAAACGCCTGCTGCAGGCGCACCGGGTCGGGCGTGGTCATGCCGGTGGATTCGAGGCGCCCCAGCATTCCAATGCCCAAAGTACCCACCAGGGCGCAGGGAGAAAGCGCGTCATGCTGCAATTTTGAGAGTGCATGGGCCAGCCACCACGCCGTGCTGGTCTTGCCGTTGGTGCCCGTAATCGCCACCACGGCCAACGCATCCCCAGGTGCACCAAGCCATTCGGCAGCGATCAAGCCCGTGGCCTGCTTGAGACGAGGCAGCGTGGCAGTGTCCGTGCCATCCAGCACAAAGGCGTCCACGCCCTCGTGCTCCACCAGGCAGGCGGCAGCGCCGCGCACCAGAGCATCCTGCACATGCGAGCGGCCATCGGTGGCGGCACCGGGCCAGGCGATGAAACCATCACCGGGCTGCACCTGACGGCTGTCGGTCTGCAGCGCGCCAGTGACGCGCGCGCGCAGCCACTGCACGGCTTGTGAGGGGTTCAAGAGCGCCTGCATCAGAGCGGCTCCTCCACGGCGTCGGCCACAATTTGCGGCTTGACCGCCATATCGGGCTGGGCGCCCATCATGCGCAGCGTCTGCTGCACCACTTCACTGAATACGGGCGCCGCCACGGCGCCGCCGTAGTACACGCCATTGCTGGGTTCATCCACCATCACCGCAACGATGATGCGCGGCTGGTCGATGGGCGCCATACCGGTGAACCAGGCGCGGTACTTGTTAGTGGAGTAACCCTTACCCACTTGCTTGCGCGCCGTGCCCGACTTGCCGCCGACCGAGTAGCCCACGGTCTGCGCCTTCTGACCCGTACCGCCGGGGCCGGCCGCCATCTGAAGCAT
>JAUYGP010000646.1 GCA_030690515.1 Giesbergeria sp. | reverse complement strand
GGCGGCCGTCTTGCGTGGTGTAGAGGTTGTAGCAAGGCAGCACGCCGTTGAGCAGATCCTCGCCTGCGCCCGGGCGACGACCCAGCAGGGGCTGCAACAGCGTGGCGGTCGCGCAGGGCATGACCAGATGGGCATGCAGGCCGTGCACCATGCTCACATCGAGATGCCGACCCTGCCCTGTTCTCTGCGCTTCGAACACGGCGGCCAGCACCGCAATGCAGGCCATGGCACTGCCGCCCGCCAGGTCGCCCCACTGCACGTTGGACAAGGCCAGCTCGCCGGTGGGCGCACGTACCTGGTCCAGCACCCCCGACAGCGCCATGAAGTTGATGTCGTGCCCGGCCCGCTGGGCCCAGGGGCCTTGTTGACCATAGCCCGTGATGGACACCATCACCAGCCGTGGATTGAGCGCATGCAACGCTGCGGCGTCCAGCCCCATGCCCTGCAGTACGCCGGGGCGAAAGCTGTCGAGCATGACGTCAGATTCTGCGACCCAGCTGCGCAGCTGGTCCAGGGCGGTTGCATCGCGGAAATCGATGCACCGACTTTCCTTGCCGTGGTTCAGCGCCTCAAACAGCGCGGCCAGAGGCCGGGACGGGTCGCCCTCTGGGGGTTCGACCTTGACAATGCTGGCGCCCAAGTCGGCCAGCAGGCGCGTGGCAAACGGTCCCGGCAGGTTGCGCGTGAGGTCGAGCACGCGCAGGCCCGAAAGCATCGGAGGTAAAGCGATACCCATCAGAGTCCCAGCTGCTTGCCAATGATCTCGTTCATGATCTCGTGCGTACCGCCGCCAATCGACAGGATGCGGTTGTCACGGTACAAGCGCTCCACCAGCGATTCACGCATATAGCCCATGCCACCAAAAATCTGCACCGCCTCGTCAGTCACCATGGTGGAGACCGAGGTGGCGAAGTTCTTGGCCATCGAAACTTCAGCAATAGCACTCTCCCCTGCCTGCATGCGCGCAGCGCAGCGGTAGGCGTACTCACGCGCCACATCCACCTGCGTGGCCATCTCGGCCAGCTTGTGGCGGATGACCTGGTGCTTGGACAGCGGCTTGCCGAAGGTGACGCGCTCCTTCACATAGACCAGGCATTCCTCCAGCGCGAGCTGCGCCGTCATGTAAGCCATGACGGCCAGGCTCAGGCGCTCGGCCTGGAAATTGGCCATGATGGTGAAGAAACCCGAGTTCTCGGGGCCCAGCAGATTCGCAGCCGGAACGCGGCAATCTTGAAAGAACAATTCGGCCGTGTCCGAGGCCCACCAACCCATTTTCTTGAGGTTGCGCCCGACGGAAAATCCGGGCGTGTCCTTCTCGATCAGCAGCAACGATACGCCGCCAAAACCCGCCTCACCCGTGCGCACAGCCACCGTGTAGTAGTCGGCCCGCACGCCCGAAGTGATGAAGGTTTTGGAGCCGTTGACCACATAGTGGTCGCCGTCGCGCACCGCACGGGTTTTCAGATTCGCTACGTCCGATCCGCCGCTGGGCTCGGTGATGGCCAGCGCGATGATCTTTTCGCCCGCCAGCACCTGGGGCACGATGCGCTGCTTGAGCGCCTCCGAGCCCACGCGCCAGACCGGCGGAAGCCCGATGTCCAGCGAACCCAGGCTGGCAACAAAACCGCCCGAGCCACTGCGCATCAGCTCCTCGCTGGCAGCCACCTTGAGGAAGACGTCTTGCTCGCCCGTTCCACCAAATTCGGTGGGGTGGCCGATGCTGAGCAACCCCAGCCCACCGGCCTGCGGGTACAGCGCGCGCGGGAAGCTGCCGGCTTCTTCCCATTCGTCGATGTGCGGTTTCACCGCCTCATTGATATAGCGGCGCATGGTGTCGCGCACCATGCTGTGCGTTTCGTTGAAATACGAAACGTACACACTCGAGAGGGCCGGGTCACGCATCTTCAAACCTCGCACCGTCCTGGGCCATCTTCACGACCACGGCGGCGGGCTCGAAGCGCGCGCCATGGCGCTGCGCCAGTTCGCGGGAGCGCTCAACGAAACGCTGTGCCCCCATGGCGTTGATGAATTGCAGCGCCCCGCCCTGGTGCGGCGCAAAACCCCAGCCAAAAATCGAGCCAATGTTGGTGTCGGCCACCGAGCGCACCACGCGCTCTTCGAAGCAGCGCGCAGCCTCGTTGGCCTGGATGAACATCAGGCGATCCACCAGTTCCTGCTGCGTTGGTTGTTCCGCCTGAGGGGGATACAGCGTGGTCAGCTCTGGCCACAGGCTCTTTTCCTTGCCCTGGTAGTCGTAGAAGCCCTTGCCCGCCTTCTTGCCCAAGCGGCCGTGTACTTCGCCCACGTTGCGCATCACAGCTTCGCCCGGATGCACGGTGTAGGTCTTGCCTTCAGCCTCCACGTCGCGTCGCGTCTGGTCGCTGACATGCAACGACAAGCCCAGCGAAACCTCGTCCTGCAAGGCCAATGGGGGCATGGGCATGCC
>JAUYGP010000645.1 GCA_030690515.1 Giesbergeria sp. | reverse complement strand
CATTTTTTCTTTGGCACCCAGTGGCGTGCACCGCTGGTGCTGGTCGTGCTGACCGCCTTTGCGGCCGGGCTGGTCACCGGCGTGCTCGGCATGGTGCCGCGTTGGTGGAAGCACCGCGTGGCAGCGCGCCACGCGCCCAAGCCGATACCCACGGCAGCCCCGGCAACGGGGGCCCCTTCTTCTGACGTCGATAGCCAGCCGCCCCATGGAATTTGATCTGGTCTGGCTGCTGCTGGGTTTGCCCCTGGCCTTTGTGCTCGGATGGGGCGCATCGCGCTTCGACCTGCGCCAGCTACGCGCCGAAAATCGCAGTGTCCCCAAAGCGTATTTCAAAGGCCTGAACTTCCTGCTCAACGAGCAGCAGGACAAAGCCATCGACGTGTTCATCGAGGCCGTGCAGAACGACCCCGACACTTCCGAACTGCACTTTGCCCTGGGCAACCTGTTCAGGCGACGTGGCGAATACGACCGCGCTGTGCGGGTACACGAACACCTGCTTTCACGCGGTGACCTTGGCCCCAGGGACCGCGAACGCGCCCAGCATGCACTAGCGCTTGATTTTCTGAAAGCGGGGCTGCTGGACCGGGCAGAAGACGCCCTGGCGCGCCTGGAAGGCACGCCCTTTGAAGAGCAGGCGCGCCTAGCGCTGCTTGCTATTTACGAACGCTCGCGGGACTGGCCCCGTGCCGCCGCCATCGCCAGCCAGATGCAGAGCGCAGGCCAGGGCAATTTCGGCACACGGCAGGCCCACTACCTCTGCGAGCAAGCCCTAGAGCATGTGGCGCACGGCGACATTGACAACGCACGCTTGCTGCTGGACAAGGCTCGCACCAGTGCGCCAGAAGCCCCTCGGCCACGCATCGAGCTGGCCCGGCTGGCGCAGGCCCAAGGCCAACCTGACACCGCCATTCAGATGCTCAAGGCCCTCGCCACCGAGGCCCCTGCCGCACTACCACTGGCCGCCACCCTGCTGGTCAAGACCGCACAGGCCAGCGGCCAGACAGCGCAAGCGCTGGAGGTGCTGCAACGACACTACTCCGTCGCGCCCTCCCTGGATGTGCTTGATGCCATCGTGGCCTTGACCACCCCTGCCGGGTCCCAGGCCATGGAAGGCCGCCAGTGGTACCTGCGACACCTGGAGGCCGAACCCTCCTTGGTGGCTGCGGCCAAATGGTTGGCCGACGAGCGGCTGGAGCACGAGCAATACCACGCACAGGTGCAGCGCGCCCTTGACCATGCCGCACAGCCCCTGATGCGCTACCGCTGCGCAGCCTGCGGCTTCGAGGCCCGCCAGCATTTTTGGCAATGCCCCGGCTGCCAGACCTGGGACAGCTACCCGGCACGGCGCGTGGAAGAGTTGTAATTCCATTTTCAAATCATTTGTGACGCGAAGACGCGCCGCAGACCTTGCTGTAGCAAGGCAAGG
>JAUYGP010000644.1 GCA_030690515.1 Giesbergeria sp. | reverse complement strand
ATGAACGAGTTTTACTCGAACTACAACGCTGTCAGTTTTGCCGGCGGCAACACCGGTACCCAGATGGGTGGCTGGTATCGCAAGGAAATCAAGAGCCCCGCCGACTTCAAGGGCCTGAAGATGCGCCTGGGGGGCGGTCTGGTCGGTGAAGTGATGCAAAAGATGGGCGCTGTTCCCCAGAGCATTCCTGGCGGCGAGGTGTACCAGTCGCTCGAAAAGGGTACGCTGGATGCGGCCGAGTGGGTGGGGCCTTACGATGACCAGAAGCTCGGTTTCAACAAGGTTGCTCCCTACTACTACTACCCCGGCTGGTGGGAAGGCGGCCCTGAGGTGGACTTCTTCATCAACGACAAGGCCCTGGCGGGGCTGTCGGCCGAAAACCGTGCCATCATTGAAGCGGCTGCAGCCATGACCAACTCGGACATGCTGGCCAAGTACGATGCTCTGAACCCCAATGCGCTCAAGCAGCTGGTTGCGGCCAAGACCAAGGTGCTGCCCTTCCCGCAGTCCGTGCTGGATGCTTCGTTCAAAGCTTCGATGCAAGTCTTCGCAGAAAACGATGCCAAGAGCCCCGAGTGGAAGAAGATTTACGCCGACATGCGCAACTTCCAGCGCGATCAGGTGTTGTGGTTCCGTTTTGCCGAGTCGCGTTTCGACTCGTTCATGTCGACCCGCAAGCTCTGATCAACCGGCAGCGGCGCCCTGTGCGCCGCGACCATGAGCAGCCCGCCCGGCACCATGCCCGGCGGGTTTTTTGTTTCTGCTGGGAGGATCTCGCGCACCCGTCTGCTGTGGTGGGCTGTCCGCGCAGCAGGGCGTGGAGCGAGGCAACCTATCCACCGCGATGGCGGACGGGCGCCACATGTCTTCGTTGCCACCGGGTGAGTAGGGTCCGGCAGAAAAAGGCGGCTGGGCGTAGGCCCGTAGGCCCTGAATTACTTCAGGTCTTCCGCCAGTACGCGCACGATGCTCGACGCATTGGCCGAAGTTTCGGGGGCACCTGCGGCATTGAGCACCGAGACCGTGGTCGCTTCGCCCTGGCTGCGCACCACGATGCGGTACTTGAGCGGAGGCACGGCTTTCTCTGAGCTGAACAGCTTGCCCAGGAAGCCTTTTTCCTTCTTGTCGCCCTTGGGCTCCACATAGCGCACGAAGTACACGCCCTGGCTGCGATCGCGGTCTTCCACGGTGAAACCGGTGCGGTCCAGTGCCAGGCCCACGCGGCGCCAGGCGCGGTCAAAGCCCTCGTCGATCTGCACCACGGGGACATCGCCCACACTGGCCACACGCGCTGCGGACGGGCGCTGTGCCGAGGCCGAGGCGACGGCCTTGGCCTGCTCCTGGCTCACGCCCAGCTTGACCATCATTCGGCGCAGGAATTCGGTTTCCAACTCGGGGTCCGACGGGCGCGGCTGCCACACGGTCGAATCCTTGGTGGCGCTGTTGAAAACCTCAATCATGCCGCGGTGGCTGACATAGACTTCGGTGCTGCCATCGGCCGCGCGCTCCATACGCGTGCGGAACTTGTCGCGCTCACCAGTGGAGTAGAGCGAGTCGAGCACCTTGCCCAGGGTGCTGCGGATGATGTCCTGTGGAATCTTGGCGCGGTTTTCGGCCCAGTCGGTTTCCATGATGCCGATGTTGGACTGGTCGAGCGCGAGCGTGAAGCCGTTCTCCAGCCAGAACTCGCGCACGGGCTCCCAGAGCTTATCGGCCGGGCGATTGATGACGAGCCAGCGCTGGTCGCCGTTGCGCTCGATGCGCACGTCACCCATCTTCGCAGGCGCCGTCTGCGGGCCCCCGGGTTGGGCTGCCTGACCCGCCTGCAAAGCATTGGCCGACACCACGCCGCCGGGCACTGCATAGCGCGTCTCGCGCGCGAGCTGGTTGAGGTCGGGTGGCACCTCTAGCGTGGAGCCTTTGGC
>JAUYGP010000642.1 GCA_030690515.1 Giesbergeria sp. | reverse complement strand
ACCACATCGCCGGGCTTGAGGTACCAGGGCGCCGGTTTTTGCCCCAGGCCCACGCCGGCCGGGGTGCCGGTCAGCACGATGTCGCCAGGCTCGAGCGTCATGAACTGGCTGATGTACGACACCACCGTGGGCACCCCAAAGATGAAATTGCGCGTGCTGCCGTTTTGCACACGCTGGCCATTGACCTCCAGCCACAGGTCGATGGCATGCGGGTCGGCCACCTCATCGGCCGTGGCCAGCCAGGGACCGATGGGGGCAAAGCTGTCGTAGCTCTTGCCCTTGTCCCACTGGCCACCGCGCTCGATCTGGTAGGTGCGCTCGGACACATCGTTGGCCAGCACATAGCCTGCCACATGCTGCAGTGCATCGGCCTCGGCCACATGGCGGGCGCGGGTGCCGATGACGATGCCCAGCTCCACCTCCCAGTCGGTCTTTTGTGCGCCGGGCGGAATGTGCACCGGATCGTTCGGGCCGCTCAGGGCCGTGACGGCTTTCATGAACAGCACCGGCTCGGCCGGGGGCTGCATGCCCGCCTCCAGCGCGTGGTCGCGGTAGTTCAGGCCCACGCACACGATCTTGCCCACCCTGCCCACAGGGCAGCCCAGGCGCGGCTGGCCTTCAACGGCAGGCAGGCGCGACGCGTCAATGGCAGCCAGGGCCGCCAGGGTGCGGGGTGCCAGTTGCGCAGGGCCGATGTCGGCCAGCAGCATGGAAAGATCGCGCAACACGCCTTGGGCGTCCAGCAGGCCGGGGCGCTCTTGGCCAGGCGCACCATAACGGATGAGTTTCATGGAACAGCTTTCGTACAGGGCAAAGCGCGCAGTGTGCCACGGGCGTACGATGGTTGCCGTTGCAGGCTCAATAGCTATTATTATGATAGCTATCAGCGCTTGATGGATAAGCGCTAGAGCCACTTTTTATTCAAATTTTTTATGCACTCTGCCCCCCTCATCCCGGACGCCGCACCCGTGTCGCCCGGCCCGCGCAACGTGGCGGACCTGTTCTGGTCCTTTACCTGGCTGGCCCTGCAAGGTTTTGGCGGCGTGGTGGCCGTGGTGCAGCGCGAACTGGTCGAGAAAAAGCGCTGGATGACGAACGAGGAGTTCCTGGAAGACTGGGCCGTGGCCCAGGTGATGCCGGGGCCCAATGTGGTGAACCTGTCCATCATGATTGGCGATCGCCACTTTGGCCTGCGCGGGGCCTTTGCGGCGCTGGCGGGCATGCTGTCGTTTCCGCTGGTGCTGGCATTGGGGGCAGCCATGGTGTACGCGCAGTGGGCCAGCCACCCGGCCATGGCGGGCGCCTTGCGCGGCATGGGCGCGGTGGCGGCAGGGCTGATTGCGGGCATGGGCCTGAAGCTGGTCGCCGCGCTGCGCACCCACCCGCTAGGGCCCTGGGTGTGCGCAGCCATTGCGGGAGCCACCTTTGCCGCCATGGTGTGGCTGCGCCTGCCGCTGTACTGGGTGCTGCTGCTGGTGGGTGGCACGGCCTGCCTGCTCACCTGGCGCAAGCTCACACCATGACGCACGCCATCATTCTGCAGCCCCTCGACTGGCTGCACCTGTTTCTGTACTACCTGTCGATCTCGCTGCTGGCGGTGGGCGGCGCCATTGCCACGGCGCCCGACATGCACCGCTTTCTGGTGGATCGCAACGCCTGGCTGACCGACATGCAGTTCAGCGCCAGCATCGCCATTTCACAAGCAGCGCCAGGCCCCAACGTGCTGTTCATTGCCCTGCTGGGCTGGCATGTGGGGCTCAATGCGGGCGGGTGGGGCTATGGCCTGCTGGGGGCGGCGCTGTGCATGCTGGGCATCATGCTGCCCAGCGCCACATTGACGTGGCTGGCCACGCGCTGGGCGCACCGCAACCGCCAGCGGCGCGCGGTGCGCGCCTTCAAGCAGGGGATGGCACCGCTGGTCATCGGGCTGCTGATGGCCACCACCTGGGTACTGGCCAGCGCGCACGTCCAGCCTGCCACCGACTGGCCGCTGTGGTTGCTGACCGCCGCCACCGCCGTGCTGGTCTGGCGCACCCGGCTGCACCTGTTGTGGCTGCTGGGTGCGGGCGTCTTGGCAGGCGCCATGGGTTGGGTGTAGAGCGCTTACTTGCCCCGAATCGGTATTTCCTGGAAGTCAAAACGGCCAGACACCGAATCCAGCGTTTTGCCCTTCAGCTCTTTCGCCAGCACGCCCGCCTTGAGGTCGGCGACCTTGAAGCTGCCCGAGATCACAAACGTCTTTTCGTCCTTGCGCTCGAGCTTGTCGATCGTCACCTCGGCGGGCGTGATCTTCTTTTGGTAGCTTTCGGCATACTTCCCGCTGTCGGGGTAGAACTCGAGCTTGCCGTCCGTGAGCGTCATGTCTTTGTCCGAAAACCTCAGACTGAGCTGCACACGCACACCTGGCTTCGCGGGCGACTTGGCGTCCAACGTAATGCCGTAGCTGTTGATGATGTCAATGTGGTTCGCCTGGCTGGTGTAGACGGTGCGGCCCGCCATGGCGTTTGCCATGTCCTGCACGTCACTGGACGAAACCTGGACGCCACTCTTGGCACCGATGCCGGCATTGGCATCGTTCAG
>JAUYGP010000638.1 GCA_030690515.1 Giesbergeria sp. | reverse complement strand
CGATGTGGTGTTCCTCAAGGACGCGCAAGGTGTTTATCTGGCCTGCAACCCGGTGTTCGAGCGCCTCATCGGGCGTCCCGCCAAGGAGATCCTGGGTCGCACGGATGCCGAACTGATGTCCCCGGCCCTGGCAGAAATTGTTATTCAAAATGATCTGCGGGCGCTGCAGGCCTGGCAGCCGCTGGTGTTCGAGGAAACCGTCACCTTTGCCGCCGACGGGTATGTGGGGCAGTTCGAAACCATCAAAACGCCCATTCGGGACCTGGCGGGCCGTGCGACCGGCGTGCTGGGCGTCTCGCGCGACATCACCGACCGCAAGCGAACGGCCCAAGAAATCGAACGCCTGGCCTTCTACGATGCCCTCACCCAGCTGCCCAACCGCCGCCTGCTGCTCGACCGCCTGCACCGCCTGGTACTCAGCAGCCAGCGCACCCACCAGCATGGCGCACTGCTGTTCATCGACCTGGACAACTTCAAAGACCTCAACGACACCCTGGGCCACGACATGGGCGACCAGCTCCTCACCCAGGTCGCCCAGCGTCTGGTGTGCAGCGTGCGCGAATGCGACACCGTGGCCCGCTTTGGCGGCGACGAATTCGTCATCCTGCTCGAAGGCCTGGACACCGACGCCGACCACGCCGCCCGCCAGACCGAAGCCGTGGCCCACAAGCTGCTTGTGGCCCTCAACACCCCGTTCGAGTTGGCAGGCCAGCAGCACTACAGCACCCCCAGCATCGGCCTGACGCTCTTTGGCCAGGAACGCCAAAGCGTGGACGAGCTGCTCAAACGCGCAGACCTCGCCATGTACGAAGCCAAAGCCGCCGGGCGCAACACCCACCGCTTCTTCGACCCCGGCATGCAGCAAGCCCTGCATGCCCGCTCCAGTTTGGAGGCCGACCTGCGCCAGAGCCTGCTGCGCGGCGAACTCTTCGTGCACTACCAGGCCGTGGTAGACCACCAGGGCCACATCAAGGGCGCCGAAGCCCTGGCGCGCTGGAACCACCCCGAGCGCGGCGCTATCAGCCCGGTCGAATTCATCCCCCTGGCAGAACAAACCGGCCTCATCCTGCCGCTGGGCCAGCACATCCTGCACACCGCCTGCCAGCAACTCGTGCGTTGGGCCGACAAACAGGAAACCGCCCACCTGACCATCGCCGTCAACGTCAGCGCCCGCCAGTTCCGCCAACCCGACTTCGCCGCTCAGGTACTGCACACCCTGCGCGAGACCGGCGCCAACCCCAGGCGCCTCAAACTCGAACTGACCGAGAGCCTGCTGCTGGGCGACATCGAAGACACCATCGCGCGCATGGTGCAGCTCCGGCGCGAAGGCGTGGGCTTTGCGCTGGACGACTTTGGCACCGGGTACTCGAGCCTGGGATACTTGAAGCGCCTGCCACTCGACCAGGTCAAGATCGACCGGGGCTTTGTGCGCGACGTGCTGACCGACCCGAACGACGCGGCCATCGTGCGCACCATATTGGCGCTGGCGCAAAGCCTGGACCTGGACGTGGTGGCCGAAGGGGTGGAGACGGCGGGGCAGCTGGGTTTTTTGCGGCTGCATGGCTGTGAGCAGTTCCAGGGGTTTTTGT
>JAUYGP010000615.1 GCA_030690515.1 Giesbergeria sp. | reverse complement strand
CACGTGGCGGCTGGCGGCGATGAACCTCGCCATCCGCGGCATCGACTTCAATCTGGGCAAGGAGCCGACCGACACCTTCACCCGCAACCAGCACCCCGACCTGCGTGCCGACTTCATCCTCGCCAACCCGCCGTTCAACGTGAGCGACTGGTGGCACGGCAGCCTGGAGGGCGACCCGCGCTGGGTCTATGGCGACCCACCCCAGGGCAACGCCAACTATGCCTGGCTGCAGCACATGCTGCACCACCTCAAACCCAGCGGGCGCGCCGGCATCGTGCTGGCTAACGGCAGCATGAGCAGCAGCCAGAACAGCGAGGGCCAGATCCGCGCCGCCATGGTCGAGGCCGACGTGGTCGAAGTGATGATCGCCTTGCCCGGCCAGCTGTTTTTCAACACGCAAATCCCCGCCTGCCTGTGGTTTTTGGCCAAGCAGAAGCAGGAGCGCAAAGGCGAGGTGCTGTTCATTGACGCCCGCAAGCTGGCCAGCATGATCAGCCGCGTACAGGGCGAGCTGACGGATAAAGTCATCAGCCGCATCGCTGCCACCGTAGCTGCCTGGCGCGGCGAGGCGGTCGATGGAAAATCCAAAATTGATAGCTGCTCGCGCAATGAATACGTGGATATTCCGGGTTTTTGTCGTTCAGTTCCGCTGGCCGAGATAGCCCAGCACGGCCATGTGCTCACCCCCGGCCGCTACGTCGGTGCTGAAGAAGTGGAAGACGACGACGAGGCCTTTGCCGACAAGATGCAGAAGCTGACGGAGAAGCTGGGCGAGCAGATGGCCAAAGGCGCGGAGCTGGATGCGGTGATTCGGCAGAAGCTGGGAGGGTTGGGGTATGACTTCTGAAATCACTGCACTCGCTGACGGATATGGCCCGTGGCTGGGCGAGCTCAAAGCCCGCTTTCGCCAGGTTCAGCTCAAGGCCGCAGTGGCCGTCAACTCCGCCATGCTCCAGTTTTATTGGGAGCTGGGGGCCGACATGGTGGTCAAGCAAAAGCAGTTTGCGTGGGGCGGTGGTTTCATCAAACAGCTCAGTGCTGATCTGCGCAGCGAATTCCCTGATGTCCGGGGGTTTTCGGTCAGTAATTTGAAAAGCATTCGGCAGTGGCATTTGTTCTATGGGGGGTCGTTGCCAATTGGCCAACAGCCTGTAGGCCAATTGGCGCAACAGCCTGTTGCGCAAATCCTCACCATCCCCTGGGGCCATAACCTGGCCATTCTGGCCAAGTGCAAGCAGCACGACGAAGCGTTGTATTACGCCCAAGCTACTCAAGCCTATGGCTGGAGCCGTAGCGTGCTGGTGCACCAGATCGAGAGCGGCCTGTGGCAGCGTGAGGGCAAAGCCATCACCAACTTTGAGCAGACGCTGCCCGCCGCCCAGTCAGACCTGGCCATACAGATGCTCAAAGATCCGTACAAGTTTGACTTTTTGTCACTCACCAAAGAGCACACCGAGCGCGAGCTGGAAGCCGACCTGATCGCCCATATCACCCAGTTCTTGCTGGAGCTGGGCGCAGGCTTTGCCTACATCGGCCGGCAAGTGCCCCTGCAAGTGGGCGAGCGCGACTTTTTTCTCGACCTGCTTTTCTATCACGCACGCCTGCACTGCTATGTGGTGGTGGAACTGAAAACCGTCGATTTCGAGCCCGAGTTTGCGGGCAAGCTCAACTTCTACATCAAGGCCGTGGACGAACAATTGCGCCGTGAGGGTGACCAGCCCACCATCGGCCTGTTGCTGTGCAAAAGCAAAGACCGGCTGGTGGCCGAATACGCGCTGAGCGACATCCAAAAACCCATGGGCTTGTCTACCTACACGCTGACGCACACCTTGCCCGAGGCGCTGCGCGGCAAGCTGCCGAGCATCGAGGCGATTGAGCGGGAGTTGGGGTTGGATGGAGGTGATAAGCCATGACCGACAACCTACACCCATTGGCCTGGCAAATGGTGGCCCTGTTCCGTCAAGCCGTGCCCATCGCCAAGGCAGAGGTGGATTCCATCATCCAAAGCGGCGAGCAGGGCACCCAGCGCATAGAGCACCAACTCGACCACATGCTCGGCCTGTGCTGCGACCCGGACATGCTGGTGGTGTTCAAACGGCTGTGCCGGTATGACTACGGCCTCGATCCGGTGGCTGCGGCGGGGTACGTTGATGCGTATCGGGAGATGTGGGATGGGCCGGATGAGGTGGTGTTGGGGGGTGGGGTATGAGTACAGAGTGGCAGGACACAACCCTTGGTCAAATCTGTGCAGCCCAGGGCGGCGCTATTCAAACAGGCCCCTTTGGTAGCCAACTTCACACGTCGGATTACAGGGAGTTTGGCATTCCGGTTGTGATGCCAACCAACATCGGCGATGGCGGTATTGTTGAAGACGGCATCTCCCGAATTGATCAAGCTGACGTTGATAGGCTATCGCAACACACGCTGAGAATGGGCGACATTGTTTTTAGTCGTCGAGGTGACGTAACCAAGAACGCGTTGATTCGACAGCATGAAGTCGGCTGGTTTTGCGGCACGGGTTGCCTCAAGGTCAGGCTGGGTGACGAATCCATAGCCACGGCCAAATTCATTTCACATTGCCTGCGCCTGCCGGACATCAAAGACTGGTTGATCCGTCATGCCGTGGGAGCCACGATGCCGAATCTAAATACTGGCATTCTTTCAGCAGTGCCAATTTATTTGCCGCCGTTGCGAGTTCAGCTTGAAATCGCCGCAATGCTAGGTGCACTCGACGACCGCATCACCCTCCTGCGCGAAACCAACGCCACGCTGGAAGCCATTGCCCAGGCGCTGTTCAAGTCGTGGTTTGTCGATTTCGACCCCGTGCGCGCCAAGATGGAAGGCCGCGCCCCCGAAGGCATAGATGAGGCCATCGCCGCGCTGTTTCCCGATGGGTTTGAAACGTCGGAGTTGGGGGAGGTGCCGAGGGGGTGGCGCTTGGGTACTTTGAGCGATCTTGCAACCTTCCAAAACGGCTATGCGTTCAAAAGCAAGGATTGGACTGATGTTGGTCACCCAGTAGTCAAGATCGGCGATGTCAAACCCGGCATCATTGACTTGGAGGGGTGCTCCTATGTGACCCGAGAAACAGTCGTCGGGTTAGATCGGTTCCGGCTCTCACGAGGTGATCTCCTCGTAGGGATGACGGGCTACGTTGGCGAAACAGGGCTTGTTCCTTCCGTTGAGCCTGCTGCTTATCTGAACCAACGTGTTGGTCGCATGGCAACGGAGTCAGGCGTTGCTGATCTCGGATACCTGTACTGCGCAGCAAGGTCGCCAGCGTTCAAAGAGTT
>JAUYGP010000610.1 GCA_030690515.1 Giesbergeria sp. | reverse complement strand
GTTTTCGCGCTCGCTACGGAACGTTCCTGTGACCTCCAGGCCAAGCATGTCGACCCAGAGCGTTTTCAAGCGTTGTTTTTCTGGTCCGCCAATGGCGATTTGCTGGATGCCCAGCACACTGAAGGGGCGTGGTGTGTCTTGCATGGCGAATGATTCGGTGGGGGTCAGTGAACAATGCTGATGCCGCGCGGCGTCTGCTCCAGCGACCACACCGTGGCGGGCGGCAAATTGGCCCAGACAGAGGCCACCCTTCGCCAACGCCAACCATAAGGAATATTGGCGAAAGGGCGCAGATGCGGGGCAGCGTAGGTGTACTGGATCAGGCGCGAACCTGGTCGATGGGCCATCAGCAAAAGAATGGCGGCGACGCATTTCTGAACCTCCGCCTTGGGCATGGACAGCAAAGGCAGGGATGACACCACGGTCACAGGATCGTGCGCATGCAGCGGAAGCTGATCAACGCTGGAAGCGCACCGGTTCAGCACCTCCAGCCCAGGGAAAGCCGTACTGAGCAAGCGGGCGAACCCGGGATCCCGCTCAATCACCACAAACCGTTCAAGACGTTCGAGCGCGGGCACCAGCGCGCGAGTGATGGCACCCGTACCGGCGCCTACCTCGATCAGCACACGGGCGTCGTTGCGTAGCACTTCGTCGAGAATGGCCTGGGCCAACGCGCGAGAGGCGGGGGCAATGGCTCCAACGTGGCGCGGGTTGCGCAAATACCCGAGTGCAAAAGCCAGTCGTTGCCTCATGCGGTCTCCTCGCGTGTGATCAAGCGCCACAGCGTAGCCGAAATCGATCACAGTGCGAATTTCGCGGCGTTCGGCAAGGTATCGAAAAGAACCTGGAAGCCGCCATTGACCGCGCAGCTTACCGGCGTAGGCACTAGCGGGGGCAAAGAAACTGGAGGCCTCCATCGAGGTTTCCCCGGGTTATTCGAATTCGACGATGGGCTGGTCCACCACCAAGGACTCGCCCTTGCTGGCCAGCACCTTGCCCACGATGCCGTCGGCAGCCGCGAACAGAACGTTTTCCATCTTCATGGCCTCGATGACGGCCACGCGCTCCCCTGCCTGCACCTTCTGACCCGGCTGGACCGCCACGTCCACCAGCAGTCCCGGCATGGGCGAGAGTACATACTTGCTCATGTCGGCCGGTGGCTTGAATGGCATGAGCGCATGCAGTTCGGCCATGCGGGGTGAGACCACCATGGTCTCCAACCGGGTGCCGTTGTGTTGCACCACAAGGGCCAGCGGATTTTTGGACGAACCGCGCTCCATCTGCGCCGTGAATGCCTGGCCGTTACACACCCCGGTGATGACGATGTCATTCAATCGCGAAGGCGAGGCAATCTGGAAGCGCTTGCCCGCCACCACCACCTGCGCCGCCCCGGTTTCGCCAATGACTTCGTCCACGTGCACAGGCGTGTGGCGGTGGGCACCATCAGCCGCCAGGCTGATGACAACGTAGTCACTACCCACCTTCACGCCGTAGCCGGGCAGCTGGCCTGACAGGCCCGACGCACGCTCCCGCGATTTGCGGCGCACAAAGGCTGCCAACGCCACGAGGAAGTCTGCATCGTCGTGCGGCACATCCTCCGCCTTGAATCCCTGGGCGTAGTGTTCGGCAATGAAGCCGGTATTGAAGTCTCCGGCCACGAACTTCGGGTGAGCAAGCAATGCAGCCTGGAAAGGGATGTTGCTGCTGATACCGCGAATGACGAAGGCATTCAGCGCTTCGCGCATCTTGGCAATGGCATCGTTCCTGTCACTGCCATGCACGATGAGCTTGGCGATCATGGAGTCGTAGAACATGGGAATCTCGCCACCGTCCTGCACACCTGTGTCCACGCGAACACCAAAAAGGTTCGTGGTGTCTGCCTGATGCATGGTCTGCTGCGGCGGGTTGAAACGCACCAGCCGGCCCGTGCTGGGGAGGAAGTTGCGGAACGGGTCTTCGGCGTTGATACGGCACTCAATGGCCCAGCCGTCACGCTTGACTTCGGCTTGTGTGAGCGGGAGCTTTTCGCCCGCGGCCACGCGAATCATCAGCTCGACCAAGTCCAGGCCGGTGATGCACTCGGTCACTGGGTGCTCCACCTGCAGGCGGGTGTTCATTTCCAGGAAGTAGAAGTCCTGGTCTTTGCCGACCACAAACTCGACCGTGCCCGCGCTTTGGTACTTCACCGCCTTGGCCAGCTGCACCGCCTGCTCGCCCATGGCCTTGCGCGTGGCGTCGCTGATGAAGGGTGAAGGAGCCTCTTCAATCACCTTCTGGTGGCGGCGCTGGATGGAGCACTCGCGCTCGTTCAAATAAATGACGTTGCCCAGGCTGTCGCCCACCACCTGGATTTCAATGTGGCGCGGCTCCTGCACGAACTTCTCGATGAAGATGCGATCGTCGCCAAAGCTGTTGCGCGCTTCGTTCTGGCAGGCGGTGAAGCCCTCAAACGCTTCCTTGTCGTTGTAGGCCACGCGCAGGCCCTTGCCCCCCCCGCCGGCGCTGGCCTTGATCATCACCGGGTAGCCAATGCCTTTGGCAATCTCCACGGCTTGTTCGGCGCCTGCAATGGCGTCGTTGTAGCCGGGAATGGTGTTGACCTTGGCTTCCAGGGCCAGTTTCTTGGAGGCGATCTTGTCGCCCATGGCCGCAATGGAATGCGCCTTGGGACCGATGAAGGCGATGCCCTCTTCTTCGCAGCGCCGGGCAAAGGCCTCGTTTTCCGACAGGAAGCCATAGCCCGGGTGCACGGCCTGCGCTCCGGTCTGCTTGCAGGCTTCGATGATCTTGTCAGCCAGCAGATAGCTATCGCGGCTGGGCGGGGTGCCAATGCGCACGGCCTCGTCGGCCAGCTTGACGTGGCGCGCTTCCTTGTCGGCGTCGGAATAGACGGCAACGGTTTTGATGCCCATTTTGCGGGCAGTAGCGATGACTCTGCACGCGATTTCGCCGCGATTGGCGATCAGGATTTTGGTGAACATGATGAATGTCTTTCTAAAGGCTCTTACCCGATACGTGTTGGGTTAGGCGCTGGCACAGTCCAGCGGAGCGGTTGGGGCTAGGCGCCTTGCCGCAGGCAGTAGCAGCGCTACGACCAGGCTCGGCAACGACGCCCCAAGGGCTGTGGCAGTGCCGCTCAGAGGGGAATGTTTCCGTGCTTGCGCCATGGATTCTCAAGCTTCTTGTCGCGCAGCATGACGAGGCTGCGGCAGATGCGCTTGCGTGTCTCGTGCGGCAGGATGACGTCGTCAATAAAGCCACGCGCGCCCGCCACAAAGGGGTTGGCAAAGCGTTCTTTGTATTCCGCTTCGCGGGCGGCGAGCTTGACCGGGTCGTTCTTGTCTTCGCGGAAGATGATCTCGACGGCGCCCTTGGCGCCCATCACGGCAATTTCGGCGTTGGGCCAGGCCAGATTCACGTCGCCGCGCAGGTGCTTGGAACTCATCACGT
>JAUYGP010000601.1 GCA_030690515.1 Giesbergeria sp. | reverse complement strand
CCTTGCTGACCGTCGTGCCTGCGGTGCTTTTCTGGAACAACACTCCCGTGCTGATGGTGTTTTGCGCGCTGTTTGTGGTGAGCTATGTGGCAGCGTACCTGGCCATTGTGCGTTTCAAGGTGCCGACCTGGTTGCGTCGCTGAAGATGAAAATTAAGTGTTTTTGGACTCTATCGCTTATCCAGTAAGCGCTATAAGCTATTTATTTGATAGCATTTTGGTTTAACGCGCCAACGTGACCCAGGCCTGCGTGAGCCTGCGCGTCAGGTCTTGTGGCTGGCGCACCAGGGCGTAGCCGTTGCTGCCGAACAGCATGGGCAGGTAGTCGTGCGCTTCGTGGTCGATGGTGACGCAGAACGGCGTAAGGCCTGCGTCACGCGCCTCCTGGATGGCGTGGCGGGTGTCTTCCAGGCCGTAGCGGCCTTCGTAAATGTCGAGGTCGTTGGGTTTGCCGTCGGTCAGCACCAGCAGCAGGCGCTGGCGCTCGGGCCGCTCGGCCAGGCGGCGGGTAGCGTCTCGCACCGCTGCCCCCATGCGGGTGTAGAAGCCAGGCTTGAGGGCGCCAACCCGTGCGCGCACCGGCTCGCCCCAGCGCTCGCCAAACCCCTTGATGTGCTGGATGCGCACATGCTGGCGGCGCACCGAACTGAAACCCAGCATCTCAAACGCATCGCCCGTGGCGGCCAGCGCCTCGCCAAAGACGTAGAGTGCGTCGCGAATCACGTCGATTACGCGGGCGTCGGACGTGGCATAGGCGTCGGTGGAGAGGGAGAGGTCGGCCAGCAGCAAGGTGGCCAGGCTGCGCTCGCCGCGCTCGCGGCGGGTGTAGATGGGCGGCGCATCGCTGTGCTGAACTCCGCCGCGCGCTTCCGTCTGGAAGCGCACCCAGGCGTCCAGGTCGAGCTCGTCGCCGCTTTGCTGGGCCTTGATATTGCGCGGTGCGGCGCGCAGCACTTCGAGGCGGCGGCGCACGCGGTGGGCCGTGGCTCGCAGGTGCGGTGGCGGCACGAAAGGCGCTTGCGGTTGGGTCACCAGGCATTGCACCGCGCAATGGTCGGGCAGCAGGGCGCGGCGGCGCCAGTCCCATTCAGGGGTTTTGCGGCCGGGGCCGAGGGGCCGGTCGTCGGCGCTGGCGCTGGGCAGGTCGAGGTCGAACTTGACGCGCGAAGCCGTGGTTTGCTTGCCGCGCGCCAGGGTGAGCGTATCCATGTCGTCGGCGGCGGCCTGGGCGTTGGGATCGGGCTCGTCGTCGCTGCCACGTGCCAGGCGAACGAATTCGCTCCAAGTGGTGATGGACTCTGTTTTGGGTGCCACCAGCAGGGGGTTGCGCTCTTCGCCGGTGTCGGCGCGCTTGGCGCGACGGCGGCGCTTGCTGGCCTCGCCTTGTGCGTTCGGGTCTGGCTCGGTGTCGGGGTCTGGGCCGTCGCCTGCTGTGTGTGTTGAAACGGGCGTGGCTTCGACCTGTGTCGGGGCGTCGGCCGCCAGCCAGAGCCACACGGGCGCTACTTGCGCAGGTTGCACGAACAGTGCGCCGTGGTCTTCACCGCGCAGGGCTGCTTGTACCGCGGCTTCGAATGGCATGGCGGCCGCACGCAGGCTGGACAGCGCTGGGCGCTGCGCCAGGTGTGCCTGCACCAGCGCGGCGTGGCGGCTGCGCAGGCCGGCAAAGCGTTGCAGGGCGAGGCTGCTGGCGGCGCGGTTGTCGGCAATCCAGTCGCCCGTGGGTTCAAACACGGCGGCCAGGGCCGCCAGCCACAAATAAAGGTCGTGGTTGAGTGCGCGCTGGTCGAACACGCCGATTTCGGGCGGCAGCGCCAGCACCTCGGGGTCGAGGCGACTTTGTGCGCTGCGCTGGTTGCTGCCAGCCACGCGCTCCAGGAAGCGGCGCGCGCCGCCATGGCGCGAAGCCGCCGCAGGCGCGACGCGCACTGCAGGGTCGCCGCCACCCGCACGGTAGAGCAGGGCGATGCTGCGCTGAACGTCAGCCAGCAGAACGCGCTCGGCGTTCGGCGGCGCGGCTGCGATGCGGGTGATGGCCTTGTGCCACCACTGGCCTACCCATTCTTCCATGAGCCTAAATCCGGTAGTTGGATGCGTCCAACAGGGCCGCTATCGGCGCGCCAGGCAAGGCGGGACGACGCAGCGCACTCTTGTGTGCGCAAGGAGGAGCAACGCCGCATGGCGTGGCGAGAGGGGTGCTGGTGGGGGCATAGCGCGGCCCAGCACCAGGATGATCTCCATCGAAGCGACTAATGTTGGAGTTCATGGGGATTCCGAGATGATTTCGAGTGGTCAACTGCCGGATTGAGGCTTGCCTCCTCGCGTTTTTGCCGCAGGGTTTCGCGCACTGCGTCCAGGCCCACTTTCCATTCCAGCGTGGGGGTGCGCCCCTGGTCGGTCTGGGTGGCGTCGCAGGCGTCCAGGCACTGGCCGCACTGTACGCAGGCAAACATCATGCGTTTGATGTTGCGTGGGTTCAGGCGCATGGGGCAGGCGTGGTCGCAGGCGCTGCCACTGGGCACCGGCCGCTGACCGAGAGTTAGAGGTTGCGCTCGCAGCGTTTCAGCGGACAGCGCTTTTGAGCGGCTGGTGGGCAGGACCTCGCAGGTCTTGCATTCACGCGCACGGCTGCGGGTGAACGACACCACCATGGCCTTGGGGTTGGCCATCCAGGCCAGGCTCTGGAACAGGCCCACAGCGCAGCCGTAGCGGCAGAACAGGTGTCGCGCCAGGGTGAATTCGAGTGTGAAAACGAGCGTTCCCACGACCAGGAAGCGCGCCTGGTTGGCACTCAAAGTGCCGTGCACCAGGTTGCCCCAGACCTCAGCGGGGGGCAGCAGGTAGGTGAGCAGCGTGATGGCCCAGACGAAACCAAACACCAGGCATGCGGCCAGGAAGGCGGGCCACCAGCGTTTGTCAGCGCTGCGGCCAGGGCGTGGCGTGGGGGATTTGTCCCACACGCTGAGCTTGCCGGTGGCGCGGTGCAGCAGGTCGTTGAGGGTTTCGACGAGCGAAAAATGGGGGCACAGCCAACCGCAGTACAGCCGCCCATAGTGGTACGCAACCGCCAGGAAGCCGATGACCAGCGACAACACGGGCAAGATGCCGCGCCAGACAATGGACCACGCGGTCTGCGCCGCCGTGGCCTCGCCGCGCAGAAAGGCGTCGATGCCCAGCGACCAGCGAAAGCCGAGCACCCAGAGCTGGGTCTCGTTCAGATCAAAGCGCAGCAGGTTGAGTGCGGGCGCGAGCAGAAAGACCGCGAAGAACGACAGCTGCAGCCACCGGCGGCGGCGCTGCAGCACCTGGGTATGCGCCAGCGGCTGTACCGATGCGCCCGACGGGCCGCAGGCGGCGGCACTGGCGCAGCTGGAGCAATCAGTCCCCATCACCCACCACGGCGCGCACCACTTCGTCGAGCGCGCGCAGGGTGTCGTGGTCGTCGCTGAGGGCATCGACCACGGCAGCGCGGCAAGCTTCCCGCAGGGGCAGGCCGGAGGCGACCAGGCGCGCGGCCATCACCAGCAAGCGGGTGCTGGCGGTTTCTTCGAGGTCGTGGTCGGTGAGGCGGCGCAGCGCCTGGGCCAGTTGCACCAGGCGAGCGGCGATTTCAGGCGTGGCGCGGCCTTCTCGCTCGAGAATGGCGCGCTCGACTGCGGGTTCGGGGTAATCCAGCGTGAGCGCGATGAAGCGCTGGCGCGTGCTGGGCTTCAGACCCTTGAGCAGGTTCTGGTAGCCCGGGTTATACGAGATGACGAGCATGAACTCAGGTGGCGCAGTGATGAGTTCGCCCGTGCGTTCAATGGGCAGTACGCGGCGGTCGTCGGCCAGCGGGTGCAGCACCACGGTGGTGTCCTTGCGCGCCTCGACCACTTCGTCCAGGTAAAGGATGGCACCTTCGCGCACAGCGCGGGTCAGCGGGCCATCGGCCCAGACGGTGTTGCCATGGCCGATCAGGTGGCGTCCGACCAGGTCGGCGGCGCTCAGATCGTCATGGCAGGAAACGGTAATGAGCGGGCGCGCCAGGCGCGCCGCCATGTGCTCCACGAACCGCGTTTTACCGCAGCCCGTGGGGCCCTTGATGAGCAGGGGGAGCTGCTGGGCGTAGCAGTGCTCGAACAGCGCGCATTCACCCGCCTGCGCGGCGTACCAGGGCATGGAGGCCCCGCCTGCCGCCCGCTGGGGGGCGGCAGGCGCCGACACGAAGGCTTGTTCGGCGCTGTTCATGCTCAGGCCCTTTGCATGCGGCCGCCGGGGATGGCAGCCATTTCCTGTTCGTCAGCGGCTGGGCCGATGAAGAAGCTCGACAGATAGGTGATGAGGCCCACGAGGAACATCACACCACCGAACACACGCACCCAGTAGAAGAACACCAACTGGTCCTGCGTGGCCATAAAGCTCATGGCGCCCGTGGTGGGCATGCGCTGCAGCCACACCTGGAGGATGCCCGCGCCGCTCAGGGCCAGCACCATCACAGCCATGCCGATGCTCATGATCCAGAAGCTCCACATTTCGAAGCGCTGGGCGCGCATGGGGTTGGCTTCGCGGCCGCGCATCAGTGGCATGGCGTAGCTGATGATGGCCAGCACCACCAGCACGTAGGCGCCGTAGAAGGCCAGGTGGCCGTGGGCTGCGGTGACCTGCGAGCCGTGGGTGTAGTAGTTGACCCAGCTGAGCGTATGGATGAAGCCCCAGACGCCGGCGCCCAGGAAGGCGATGACGGCAGTGCCCACGGCCCACAGTACGGCGGCCTGGTTGGGGTGTTCGCGGCGGCGACGTTGCACCATGTTGAACGCGAACAGCGTCATCATGAAGAACGGGATGGGTTCAAGCGCGGAGAACACGCCGCCCACCCAGTGCCAGTAGCCTGGCAAACCGATGAAGTAGAAGTGGTGACCGGTACCCAGAATGCCCGAGATGAGCGCGAAGGCGACGATCATGTACATCCACTTGTCGATCACTTCACGGTCCACGCCCGTGGTCTTGATGAGCACAAAGGCCAGCAGCGAGGCCATGATCAGCTCCCACGTGCCTTCCACCCACAGGTGCACCACGAACCACCAGTACATCTTGTCGCGCACCAGGTTGCTGGGGTTGACGAAGCTGAACAGGAACATCAATGCCAGGCCCCACAGGCCGAGCAGCAGCACCAAGCTGATGGCAGTCTTGCGGCCCTTGAGCACGGTCATGCTGATGTTGAACAAAAAGCCCAGGCAGACCACCACAATGCCAATTTTGGTGGGCAAGGGTTGCTCCAGAAACTCGCGGCCCATGGTGGCCAACAGGTCGTTGCCCGTCCATTTGGCCAGCGATGCGTAGGGCACCAGCAGATAGCCCAGGATGGTTGCCACGCCAGCGGCCAGGAATACCCAGAAAAGGATCTTGGCGAAGAGTGGGCTCCAGAGCTCGGTTTCGCTCTCTTCGGGCACCATGAAATAGGCGGCGCCCATGAAGCCGAACAGCAGCCAGACGATCAACAGGTTGGTGTGCACCATCCGTGCAATGTTGAACGGGATGTAGGGGAAGAACAGATCGCCAATGACGTACTGCAGGCCCAGCGTGATGCCGAAGATGATCTGGCCCGAAAAGAGGCACAGGGCCGCAATGAAGTACAGCTTGGCGACAGCTTGCGACTGGTATTTAAGCGTTGGAATATTCATGTTTGAATCCTTGAAGGGAGGGTAGGCGGCGGGTGGGGCAGCCGCGCTCAACCTTCAATGTTGGGTGGCCACTTCTCGGTGTTGATGCCGTTCGTCCAGCGCAGGAACTCGACCAGATCGTCGAGTTGCGCGTCGCTGAAGTCGAAGTTGGGCATCTGGCGGCGGCCGGGCGTGTTGGACGGCATCGCCTTGATCCAGCCCTTGATGAAATCGGGCCCACGGCGTTCGTACACGTTGCCCAGTTCAGGCGCGAAATACGCACCTTCGCCCAGCAGCGTGTGGCAGCCGATGCAGTTACGCGTTTCCCACAGGTGTTTGCCGCGCACGACGGACTCTGTGATCTCACCCGCCTTGGAGCGTTCGGGGATCTTGGTTTCGGTGTGGAAGATCAGCGCGGCAAACAGCAGAACGAAGAACATCGTGCCGCCGTAGAAGATGTTGCGCGCCATCTGGCTGGTAAAGCCTTG
>JAUYGP010000591.1 GCA_030690515.1 Giesbergeria sp. | reverse complement strand
ATCCACCAGGCCCAAGTGCCCAATGCGGTCCGGCGTGCCCAGCAGTTCGGCCAGGCGGGCGGCGGATTCGGGCAGCGGCACAAAGCGGCTGCGCGGGCGCTGCGGCAGGCTTTTGAGCAGCGCCTGGATCTTGTCCTTGAGCATGCCGGGAACCAGCCATTCACAGCGCTCCTCGCTCACCTGGTTGAGCACAAACAGCGGCACCGTCACCGTGACGCCATCACGCGCGTCGCCCGGCTCGTGCAGGTAGCTGGCCTGGCAGTCCACGCCGCCCAGGCGAATCATTTTGGGGAAGGCGGCGGTGGTGATGCCCGCTGCTTCGTGGCGCATGAGCTCGTCGCGGGTCAGGCGCAGCAGCTCGGGGCGCTTGGCCAATTCCTGCCGGTACCAGTGCTCAAAGGCACGGCCATTGGTGATGTCCTGCGGGACCTGCTGGTCGTAGAAAGCGAAGATGAGTTCTTCGTCCACCAGCACGTCCTGGCGGCGCGACTTGTGCTCCAGCTCTTCCACCTTGGCGATGAGCTTTTCGTTGGCGGCCAGGAACTGCAGGCGTTTTCCCCAGTCGGGCAGCACATCGCCTGCCACCAGAGCCTGGCGCAGAAACATCTCGCGTGCGGCGTGCGGGTCCACCTGATCGAAAGGCTTGCGCCGCCCGCTGTAGACCACCAGGCCATAGAGCGTGGCGCGCTCGAAGGCCACCACTTCGGCAGCTTTTTTCTCCCAATGGGGATCGAGCAATTGCTTCTTGAGCAGATGCGCGCCCACCTCCTCCAGCCATTGCGGGTCGATGTTGGCAATGCCTCGGCCGAACAAACGGGTGGTTTCCACCAGTTCGGCGCAGACGATCCAGCGGCCCGGCTTCTTGCGCAGGTGCGCGCCGGGATGGCGATGGAACTTGATGCCGCGCGCCCCCAGGTAGTCCGAAGAACCTGGCGCCGCTCCGGCCGCTTCTTCGGGCTTGAAGCCGATGTTGCCCAGCAAACCGGCCAGCATGGACTTGTGCAACTGCTCGTAGCTGGCAGGCTGGGGATTGATCTCCCAGCGGTGCTCGGCCACGACGGTGAGGAGCTGGCTGTGCACGTCGCGCCACTCACGCACGCGGCGCACATTGATGAAGTTTTGCCGCAACAACTGCTCGTACTGGCGGTTGCTGAGCTTGTGCGCCGGGGCCGTGCTGGCGAGCGCAGCAGCGGCGGGCGCTGCAGGCAGCGGGGCGCTCAAACGCTGCGCCACCGGCAAGAACGCCTGGTTGGGTGCTTTTTTACGCGCCTGCACTTGTTGCACGCGGGCAGAGGCAAGCAGGGGCATGCTGCCGCCGCGCGCCTGCTGCAGCCAGTTCCACAACGTCAAATAGCCGCTGAACTCGCTCTGTTCGACGTCGAACTTGGCGTGTTGTTGGTCGGCCTGTTGCTGCGCCTCCATGGGGCGGTCGCGCACGTCCTGCAAACTGAGCGCGCTGGCAATCACCAGCACTTCGCTGAGCGCGCCGCGCTCGCGCGCCTCCAGAATCATGCGGCCCACGCGCGGGTCCACCGGCAGGCGCGCCAGCTCACTGCCCATGGCCGTCAACTCGTTGTACTCGTCCACCGCGCCCAGCTCGTGCAGAAGTTGGTAACCATCGGCAATCGCCCGGCCCGAGGGCGCATCGATAAACGGGAACTGCGCCACGTCGCCCAGGTGCAGCGACTTCATGCGCAAAATGACGCCAGCGAGTGAGCTGCGCAAAATTTCGGGGTCGGTAAAACGAGGGCGGCCGACAAAATCTTTCTCGTCGTACAGGCGGATGCAGATGCCGCTGGCCACGCGCCCGCAGCGCCCAGCGCGCTGGTTGGCCGCCGCCTGGCTGATGGGTTCGACCAGCAATTGCTCAACCTTGCTGCGCAGGCTGTAGCGCTTGACTCGCGCCGTGCCCGAGTCGATCACGTAGCGAATGCCCGGCACCGTGAGCGAAGTCTCTGCCACGTTGGTAGCCAGGATGATGCGCCTGCCGGTGTGACCATCAAAAATGCGGTCTTGCTCGGCCTGCGAGAGGCGCGCGAACAGCGGCAGCACTTCGGCGTTGCGCGTGACCACGTTGTGGGCCAGGTGCTTGCGCAGGTGGTCGGCGGCCTCGCGGATTTCGCGCTCGCCGGGTAAAAAAACCAGGATATCGCCACTCGCATTACCCTGCCAGAGCTCGTCCACGCCATCGGCAATGGCCTCATTCAGACCGTAGTCGCGCGATTCCTCGAATGGACGCCAGCGCTGCTCGACCGGGAACATGCGGCCAGAGACCAGCATGACGGGCGCCGGGCCGTTTTTACTTTCAAAATGTTTGGCAAACCGGTCGGCGTCGATGGTGGCAGACGTCACCACCACTTTCAAATCGGGCCGCCGGGGCAATATCTGGCGGATGTAGCCGAGCAGAAAATCGATGTTCAGACTGCGCTCGTGCGCCTCGTCGATGATGATCGTGTCGTAGGCCTTGAGGAGAGGGTCCGTCTGCGTCTCGGCCAGCAAAATGCCGTCCGTCATCAGTTTGACCGAGGCATCCCGGCTCAGGCGGTCCTGAAAACGCACCTTGTAGCCCACCACTTCGCCCAGCGTCGTCTTCAGCTCTTCGGCAATGCGCTTGGCCACGCTGCTCGCCGCAATGCGGCGCGGCTGGGTGTGGCCAATGAATTGCCCACGCTCGCCAGGGCGAGCATTGGCGCGCCCCCTGCCCATGGCCAGCGCCAGCTTGGGCAGTTGCGTGGTCTTGCCCGAGCCGGTTTCACCACACACGATGATGACCTGGTGGGCCTGCAGGGCCGTCATGATCTCGTCGCGCCGCCCCGAAACAGGCAAAGACTCCGGAAACTCCAGGACGAAGGGGCGAACAGGGGCCGGTGGGGGCGCATCAGAAAAAGACATAGCCCGCCATTATCGATAGCGCAGGGCACACCGCCCGCAGATTCGCCTGCGTGCGAGACAATCCACCCGCAAACACAGCACGGGGAACACGGATGCGAATTCTGATCGTCGAGGACGACGCGGGCATTGCCAGCGGCCTGGCAGCCACCTTGAAGGGTGCCGGCTATGCCGTGGACATTTGCGACAACCTGGCCCGCGCCGGTGCGGCCCTGCGCACCGAATCCTTCGACATGGCACTGCTCGATCTGGGCCTGCCCGACGGCGACGGCATCGACTGGCTGCGCAGCCTGCGCCAGGAGGGTCGCATGCTTCCCGTGCTCATCATGACCGCCCGCGACGCCCTGACCGACCGCGTCACCGGGCTGGACGAAGGCGCAGACGACTACCTCGTCAAACCCTTTGCCCCCGAGGAACTGCTGGCGCGCATGCGCGTGGCCCTGCGCCGCAGCGAGGGCCGGGCATCCCCCTTGCTGGTGCATGGCGACCTGGTGGTGAACCCGGCAGCGCACACCGTGCACCGCAATGGCACGCTGGTGCCCTTGCGCGCCAAGGAATTTGCCCTGCTGCTGGCCCTGCTGCGCGCCAGCGGCAAGGTACTCACCCGCCAGCGGCTGGAAGAAGCCCTGTACGGCTTTGACGACGCCCTGGAGAGCAACGCCCTGGAAGTCCACATCCACCACCTGCGCCGCAAGCTGGGCAGCGAGTTGCTGCAGACGGTGCGGGGCGTGGGCTACTTTGTGCCACGCCCGGATGACGAAGCCACCCCACGAGAAACGACCCCATGAAGCCACTGTCGTCCCCCTCGCCGCGCCTGCTGCGGCGCTACCTCTGGACCTGGGCGCTGCTGACTTTGGCCATTGTCTGGCTGGCGCTGGCCGCCGTGGCCTACTACACCGGGCTGGACGAAGCCGACGAAATCCTGGACGGCCACCTGGTTTCCGTCGCAGAGCCGCTGCTGTACCCCGCTGCCCGGCTACTCAAAGCCCCGCCACAGTCCGCTACCCCGCCCACGAGAAGCCCCTACGCCACGGTCTACGCACCTGAGCTGCGCCTGGTGGTCTGGGAAGACGAGCGCGTGGTGTGGGATACCCATGGCATCGCCGCCCTGCTACCAGCCAACCTGGCCCAAGGCCACCACACACTGGTACTGGACCCCTCGCGCCCGGCCTCCACATGGCGGGTCTTTGTCACCGATGCTCCCGCCGACGCCACCACACCCCGCCGGGTGGCCGTACTGACCGAAATGGGCTGGCGCCAGCACCTGGGCACCGACATCGCCGAAGACATCGTGCTGCCCTCGCTGGTCTTGCTGCCACTGGTCGCCCTGCTGATGGCCTGGGCCATCCGCCGGGGCCTGCTGCCACTGGAGCGCCTGTCCGACCAGATTGCCGCACTGAACCTGGACGCCGGACAAACCCTGCCCGAACAGCAGCCCTTCCAGGAACTGGTCTACACCGTCGGTGCCATCAACACCCTGGTGCAACGCCAGCAACTGCAACTGCAACGCGAACGCCGCTTTACCTCAGACGTGGCGCACGAATTACGCACCCCGCTGACCTCCATGCTCCTGCAGGCGCGGCGCGCGCACGAGTCTGAAAACCCCACCGACCGGGCACAGGCACTGCAAATGATCGAGCAAGACGCCCTGCGCGCAGGACACATCCTGGGACAGTTGCTGGACTTGGCGCGCGCCCAAAGCCTGGAAGCCCTGGCCACGGAGACGGTAGATCTGTGCGCCCTGGCGCAGAGGGTACTGGCCGACCATGCCCCCCTGGCCTACGAACGCCACCAGGAGCTGGCGCTGGATGCGCCTTCCCGTCCCGTGCAGGTTCAAGGCCACGCCACGATGGTCGAACTGATACTGCGCAATCTGGTCGACAACGCTTTGCGCCACACGCCCCCAGGCACCCTGGTTGAAGTGCGCGTGGCACAGACCCCGCAAGGCACTTGCACCCTTTCGGTCAGCGACAACGGTGCGCGCGACGGTGCGCAGGTCAGCGCTAACCCCGGCATGGGCGTGGGCCTGAACCTGGTGCAGCGCATGGCCGATGCGCAAGGCATTGCCCTGAACCACACAGCGGGCACGCCTGCGGGGGCCCACCGGTTCACGCTTTCATGGCCTGGTTAATGCTCCGATAAGGCGGGCTATCGAAAATCAGTGTATTTCGTGCTCCGATTTTCCATAGATGCTCCGTTCAAACCGCGCCCCTTGGCACCCCACTGCCCTGCTCCTGATCCTGGCCCTGTGGCTGGCCACTGTGGGCAACCTTCCGCTGTGGAAGGCCCTCTGGAAACTTCCGGAAACCCATGGCCTGCAGGCCGTCGTCACCCTGGGCTCCCTGGTGTTGGTGGTGCTGGCCGCCACCGTGCTACTGCTAGGGCTGTTCATCTGGCCGCGCTGGCTCAAACCGGCGGGCATCGCACTGCTGGCCATCACGGCGTCCAGCAGCTACTTCATGTCCAGCTACGGCATCGTGATCGACCCTAGCATGCTGACCAACGTCGTCCAGACCGACATGGGCGAAGCGCTGGACCTCTTATCCTGGCCGCTGGTGGTGACCTTGGCCCTGGGCGCGGTGTTGCCTGGCATCTGGTGGTGGCGCCAGCCTGTGCGCACAGTAGGCACCGGGCGACTGATGGCGCAACAACTTGGCACCGGCCTGCTCGGCCTGGTGGTGGCCGTTGCCATGCTGTGGATTTCGTTCCAGGATGTGGCGTCCCTCATGCGCAACCACAAAACGCTACGCTACATGATCAACCCGTTTAATTCGGTGTATGCCGTGGCGCGGGTATCGGTAGGCCGTGCCGCACAGGCACAGCAAGTGCTGGAGCCCATCGGTATGGATGCGCACCTTACGGCACCGGGTAACTCCGTCGACACGTCGCCCCTCATCGTTTTGGTGGTGGGCGAGACCGCGCGCGCAGCCAACTTTGGCCTGGGTGGATACACGCGCGACACCACGCCCCTGCTCAAGCAACTGCAGTCCGAGGGCGATCTGGTGTATTTCTCCAACGTCAGCTCCTGCGGCACCAACACC
>JAUYGP010000588.1 GCA_030690515.1 Giesbergeria sp. | reverse complement strand
CCCTTGTCCTCGGCCTTGAGCTTCATGCTGATGACATCGGAGCCCGCGCCTGGCTCACTCATTGCCAGCGCACCCACATGTTCGCCGCTGATGAGCTTGGGCAAATATTTCTGCTTTTGCTCAGCCGTCCCGTTGCGGTTGATCTGGTTGACGCACAGATTGCTGTGCGCTCCGTAGCTCAAGCCCACCGAAGCCGATGCGCGCGAAATCTCTTCCATGGCCACCATGTGGGCCAGGTAACCCATGTTGGCGCCGCCATGTTCTTCAGACACCGTGATGCCCAGCACGCCTAGATCGCCCATCTTGCGCCACAGGTCCATGGGAAACTGGTCGGAGTGATCGATCTCCGCAGCGCGTGGGGCGATTTCCGATTGTGCGAAATCACGCACGGCATCACGCAAAGCGTCGACGTCATCGCCCAGTTGAAAGTTGAGGCCAGGAAGGTTGCCGGGAATGCTCATGGTGTTCTCCTGTGTTGAAGCAAATTGGTTTGTCAGCCCTGTACGTCCGGGCGTCCGGTCACGGCCATCAGGGTGCAGCCCATGGTGGCGACGAGTGTTTCCTGCCCGCCTTGCTGTGCGAAGGCGCGGCCTTCGCACACCGAGATGGTGCGGCCAGGCTTGAGCACTCGGCCTTCCATGCGAAAGCGCTCACCCCGCGCAGGGGCCAGCAGATTAATCTTGAATTCAATAGTCAGCACCGCAGCCTGTGCGGGCATCAGGGTAAATGCCGCGTACCCGCAGGCAGAGTCCAATGCCGTGGAAACGACCCCTGCATGCAAAAAACCATGTTGCTGAGTGAGGCCTTGCGCCCAGTCGAGGTGGATATCGACGGCTCCTGGCTCCAGCCGACCCAGCGTGGCGCCCAGGGTTTCCATGATTCCCTGGCTTGCAAAGCTCTGGCGCACCCGCTCTGCATACCGCGGATCTCGTGGCTCGAACCGAGGGATCGACATGCACACTCCTGATTGACGTTTACGTAAACGTCAATTATGCGATATTTTTGGCCATTTTGGCCAGCAAGACGCGTGCTTCCTTTTCGTGCTCCTTGACCTCGTCCAGATTTGCCTGAAGATCTGCCATCTGCTCCTCCAACTGCACGCGATGCTGGGCCAAAACCGCGAGAAACTTCTGCAGCTGCACGCCGGTGTCCCGGGGGCTGTCGTACAGGTCAATGATGTCTTTGGCTTCGGTGAGAGATAGTCCCAGCCGTTTGGCACGCAGCGTCAGTTTGAGCCGCGTCCGATCCCGTGCGCTGTAGGTGCGCGTGCGCCCGCCCGGACCCGTTCGCTCCGGCTGCAGCAAACCCATGTCCTCGTAGAACCGCATGGCACGTGTCGTGAGATCGAATTCTTTGGCAAGGTCACGGATGGTGAAGGTGGAGGCCATGCTTTAGTTCTATCGGTGCGACGGCAGATGCCTTGGTACATGTAAGTCATCGCCGCGTTCGCATCGCCTTGTAGTTTTGACGTTACGTCAATGCTACCGCAAACCACCTACGCAACCACCAGCCACCAAAGTCCCCTGGCTGGATACGAGATCTGCATCAGGACACCGGCTTCAATAGCGACAAATCGTTTTCGTCCAGCCAGCGCCACCGGCCCGGAGCCAGATCAGCAGGCAGTTGCAAGCCCCCAATTTCTGAGCGATGCAAGCCTTCGACTCGGTTTCCCACCGCTGCAATCATCCGTTTGACTTGATGGTACTTTCCTTCAGTCAGCGTCAGGTGCACAAGCGTTGGATCCACCTGCACGCAAGCCGCTGCCCGCACGGGCACCGGATCATCGTCCAGCACCACGCCTGCCAGCAATCGCTCAACTTGCTCAGCGGAAACATTGTGCTTCATGCGTACTTCGTACAGCTTCGGCACATGTTTTTTGGGTGAACTCATGCGATGAATGAACTGTCCATCATCACTAAGCAAGATAAGGCCCGTCGTGTCTTGGTCAAGACGGCCGATAGCCTGCACACCCTGCACGGCCGATTTGGTAGGTCTTTGCCGCAAAGGCGGTGGCAATAGGGTATAGATGCTGGGATACGTGGAGGGCTTTTGTGAGCATTCTGTGCCTGCAGGCTTGTGCAGCATCAGGTAGGCTTTTTCTGCGAAAGGCCACCACTCCCCTTGCACGCAAAGTTGCAGCCCATCCGTATCGAACTGCAGCGTGGAATCACGGCACTGTGTCAATGGGCTGTCCGCATTTTTCGGCAGCACATCGACCCATCCTTGCTGCACGAGGCCAGCACATACGCGGCGCGTTCCAAACCCCTGCGAATAAAGAATGTCCTGCAATTGCATCATCTTTTGGTTACCAGCAAGGATATGTTGTGCAGAAACAGGAACGCCCCGCTCATTGCTGAGAGGGGCGTTGCTGCGCTGTAAGAGCCTGACGATGACCTACTTTCACACGGGAACCCGCACTATCATCGGCGCAAAGTCGTTTCACGGTCCTGTTCGGGATGGGAAGGAGTGGTACCAACTTGCTATGGTCATCAGGCATAACTTGGTGCTGGGCAGTTCTAGAGAACTGCCTGGCGAATTCATAGAGTTTGGAATCAGTTTTTTGTGTTTTGACTGCGTCAACTTGGCATAACGACCTTGATCTGGAAGATCAAAGTTATAGGGTCAAGCCGCACGAGCAATTAGTATCAGTTAGCTTAACGCATTGCTGCGCTTCCACACCTGACCTATCAACGTCCTGGTCTAGAACGACTCTTTAGGGGGGTCAAGCCCCCGGCAGATCTCATCTTGAAACGAGTTTCCCGCTTAGATGCTTTCAGCGGTTATCTCTTCCACACTTAGCTACCCGGCGATGCCACTGGCGTGACAACCGGTACACCAGAGGTGTGTCCACTCCGGTCCTCTCGTACTAGGAGCAGGCTTCCTCAAATCTGCAGCGCCCACGGAAGATAGGGACCAAACTGTCTCACGACGTTTTAAACCCAGCTCACGTACCTCTTTAAATGGCGAACAG
>JAUYGP010000586.1 GCA_030690515.1 Giesbergeria sp. | reverse complement strand
GGTCGACTACTCGGTCATCCCTTGGGCGACCTTTATCGACCCGGAGGTGGCACGCGTCGGCCTGAACGAGCAGGAAGCCAAGGAGAAGGGCATCGCCTACGAGCTCACCCGTTACGGCATCGACGACCTGGACCGTGCCATCGCAGACGGCGCCGCCTACGGCTTCGTCAAGGTGCTGACGGTACCAGGCAAGGACCACATCCTGGGCGTGACCATCGTCGGTGAGCATGCCGGTGACCTGCTGGCGGAATTCGTGCTGGCGATGAAGCATGGCCTGGGTTTGAACAAGATCCTCGGCACCATCCACACCTATCCGACGCTGGCCGAAGCCAACAAATACGCTGCCGGGGAATGGAAGCGCGCGCATGCGCCGCAGCGCGTGCTGGTCTGGCTGCAGCGCTACCACGCCTGGCGGCGCGGCTGAAAGAACACCATGGCAAGCACACCCAAAATCTCTGTCCTGCTCGACCTGCCTGCGGGGGCCAGCCGCAGCGCCTTGCGCGCCGGACTGATGGCGTCCAATCTGCCACCAACCGACCTACCAATCGACCGGCACCAGCGCGATACCGTGCTGCGCGGACTGGCAGATCGGGACGATACGGTCGTATTTATTGACATCTCCCACAGCGCCGACAGCAACCGACCAGGCATTCTGGAGCTGGATGCCTTGGTGCCCAAGGGCCCGATTCGGCGGCGCGTCTTCCTGACGCGCCTCGAAGGCGGTCATGTCAGTCTTGCGGACCGGCACTGGGTGCAATCGCTCGGCTTCTCCGACATCTTTCCCGAGTTCAGCACTGCCGACAGTGCGGGCTGGCTGAGACAGGCACTGGAAGGTATCCATACCCTGTTTTCGCTGCCGACCATGGCGCCGGCGGAGTTGGCGCGTTACCTGGGTGCATTGGTCGGTGAAGCGAAGGCGGCCACCCCAAGGGATCGGCTACGCCACCTGACCGGGCTTTCCGCCGAGGCCCTGGCGCAGAAACTGAGCGGCCTGCTCGACATCCGCGACCGAAGCTACCGGCTCAAACCCTATTTGCAGTGCTTCGTGGGCAAAGAGGCCACTGCGGTGATTGCCAGAACATTTGACTGCTCGGATTCGCAGGCGGTTTCGCTGGGGCAGGATCTGGGCACGCTCGGGCTGCTGGTGCATGTCGCCCATGGCCACGGGCTTCAAAACGAGAACCTCTTCTTTCGGCTGGCGGTATCGGATGCGGTGGACCGCCTGAACCTGGGCAAAATCCACGCCGAACTGAGTGGGAAGCATGGTGTCGCCGTTGCCGACCGATCCTATCTGGGCAAGGTCTATCCCGTTTGCTGGATCGGCTCCGAGGCGGTGGACTGGCTGGTAGCGCGGTACCAGCTCGCCCGCCACGAGGCGTGGATGGTGCTACAGCGCCTGGCGCAATTCGGTCTGCTGGAGCATGTGCTGCAAGAACACGATATCCAGGACAGCGAGTACTACTACCGTTTTACCCGGCCCGCTGCTGCTGGCGTTGCGAACCCATGAAACTCTCGGTCATCGTCCCCGTGCTCAACGAGGCGGCCGGTGTGCCCGAGCTGTGCGCCCACCTGATGCCCTATGTGCGCCAGGGCGTGGAAGTCATCCTGGTCGATGGCGGTAGCGAAGACAACACG
>JAUYGP010000731.1 GCA_030690515.1 Giesbergeria sp. | reverse complement strand
CAGACCGCCCTGGGTAATGTGGATTTCACTGTTTCGGCCACCGGGTCCTATGCGGCGCAGTTGCCTACGTTGAACCTGGCCATGTTGCCGTTTCTGGTAGACAACTACGTCCAGGGCTGGAAACTCTACGATGAAAGTCCCTGGATGCTCGCCCAACTGGACAAGGCACCGGCCAAGGGTTTCCGCTTTTTGGCTACCTGGGAGGCCGGTTTTCGCAGCATGACCACCAAGGAGCCCCTGACTTCTCCGGCGGATGCCAAGGGCAAGAAGCTGCGCACTTTTCCCAATGAAATGATGCGCTGGACGCTTGAGGCCATGGGTTTCGATGTTCAGGTTATGCCTTTGCCGGAGGTCTATCAGGCCATCCAGACGAATGCCATCAGTGGGCAGGAAAACCCGATCGATACGATTTTTTCCAACAAATTCTACGAAGTTGCTCCCCACGTCACGCTGACCAACCACGTCTATAGCCCGTTGCCGCTCGCCATCAGCGAAAAGACCTGGCAGAAACTGAGCTCGGATGACCAGAAAGCCGTGAAGGAAGCGGCCCGGCTCACGGCCCAGTACAGCCGCATCCATGTTGTTGGGAACGATGAAATTCAACTCAAAACCATGGCCAGAATGAATGCCCGGATCAACCCCAAGCCCCAAATTGCGGCCTTCCGCGAAGCGGTTCAACCCGTGTATGTGAAAGCCCGGGCAAAGTATGGCGATGATGTGGATCAGCTTCTGGAGGCATCGGAGTTGATCCGAAAGCGCTATCGATGACGGATTTCTTGCGCGTGCCTGTCGCCCGTTAGTATTTCTGCAACGACCTTTGACGAGCGTGCAACGGCTCGTGTCTTCCCTCCATAAATTTATTCCTGTCTCATGACATCTCCCAAAATGCTGTCGGTTCTGGTGGTTGATTTCCGCATTCACGCGCGGCATGTCGCAGATTTCGCGCAAGCCATTGTCGACAATGCAAGCGCCTCTCTGGCCACCGAGCCGGGTTGCCTGCGGTTCGACGTATGCCGCGACCCGCAGGACGACACGGTGTTCTTCCTCTATGAGATTTACGACGACGACGCTGCCGTAGCGGCACATCTGCGGTCGCCTCATTTTCAGGCCATGAATGCCCAGGTAGCCGACTGGGTGGCATCTAAAAACGTGCGCCAGCTGCAGTTGCGTGACCAGAGAGCAGAGGAGGGCGCCGCATGATCAGGTTGGGCTGCATTGCCGACGACTTCACCGGCGCCACCGATCTGGCCAACAATCTGGTGCGCGCCGGTATGCGCGTGGCGCAAACCATCGGCGTGCCGCAGGCGCCCGTGGAGGATGTGGATGCGGTGGTGGTTGCGCTCAAGTCGCGCACCGCACCAGCGACCGAGGCGGTGGCGCAGGCATTGCAGGCAGCACGCTGGCTGTGCGCGCAGGGCGCGGCGCAGATCTATTTCAAGGTGTGCTCGACGTTTGATTCGACCCCGGCAGGCAACATCGGGCCCGTGGCCGAGGCCTTGATGGAGCTGCTCGGCGCGCGTATGGTGCCGGTCACACCAGCGTTTCCTGAAAACGCGCGCACCGTCTACCAGGGCCATCTGTTCGTGGGCGAGCAACTGTTGTCCGACAGTTCCATGCGCCAGCACCCGCTCACTCCCATGCAGGACTCCAGTTTGGTCCGCGTGCTCCAGGCCCAACTTGACGCTCGCACCGGAAGACGCGTGGGACTGGTGAGCCATGTCGTGGTGGCCCAGGGCGCGCCCACGGTGCGTGCTCGTCTGGCCGCACTGGAGGCGCAAGGCGCCGGATTTGCAGTGTTGGACGCCATCGACAACGCCGACCTGCTGGTGCTGGCCGAGGCGGTGCGGGACGCGCCGTTGCTGGTGGCCGGCTCGGGCCTGGCCATCGGTCTGCCCCGGCTGCTGGGTCTGCAGCCCAATGCACTGGCCGCCCAACTGCCTGTCGCGCGTGGGGCACGGGCTATCGTGTCGGGCAGTTGCTCGGCGGCGAGCAACGCCCAGGTAACTGCTTTCAAGGCGGCGGGTGGCGCTGCCTACGCGCTCGACCCGTTGCGTGGAGACGGCGCGCATCTGGCTGAACAGGCCCTGGCATGGGCTATCCCTCGCCTGGGGCACAGCCCGGTATTGGTATATGCCACCGCCGAGCCTGCCGCCGTGCGCGAGGTGCAGAGTCGCCTGGGTGCAGAGCGTGCCGGAGCGCTTTTGGAAGACGTATTGGCCACTGTGGCTGCCGGTCTGGTGCGCGCGGGCGTGGGCCAGCTCATCGTCGCCGGCGGCGAAACCTCGGGGGCCTGTGTGCAGGCCCTGGGCATCGCGCAGTTGCGCATCGGCGCGCAGATTGATCCGGGCGTGCCCTGGTGTTACGCCGAATCGGCGCGTCTGCACATCGCGCTGAAGTCGGGAAATTTTGGCGGCGTTGACTTCTTCACGCGGGCGTTTGACGCCTTGTCTACCGCGGCGGGTGATGGCGGATGAACAGCACCAGCGTTCACCCCGAGACCGAGGCCCTGCGCGCTGAGATTTGCCGTGTCGGCCAGTCGCTCTATGAGCGTGGCTATGTGCATGCCAGTGCTGGCAACATCAGTGCGCGTACGCCGGACGGGCTGCTCATCACCCCCACCGATGCCTGCCTGGGAACGCTCATGCCACAGGCGCTGGCCCTGGTGGCACCCGACGGAAGGCACATCGCAGGAGAGCCCGCCAGCAAGACACTGGCCCTGCATCGCCGCATTTATGCGGCTGCGCCGCAGGCGCGCTGCATCATCCACACCCACAGCCGCCAACTGGTGGCACTGACGCTGGAAGGCGTGTGGTCGCAGGACGATATCCTGCCGCCGATTACGCCGTATTTCGTGATGAAGGTCGGCCATGTGCCGCTGATTTCCTACCATCGCCCAGGCGACCCCCATGTGGCCGATCGGGTGCAGGAGTGCATCGAGGCGCTCGCGGTGCGGGGGCTCACACTGCGGGCGGTGATGCTTGAGCGCCTGGGGCCCACGGTCTGGCACGACAGCCCGGCGCAGGCCAGTGCCGTGCTCGAGGAACTGGAGCAGACCGCCGCGCTCTGGCGCGGCGTGTCGCCCCGGCCTGCGGCGCTCAGCGCGGCGCAAATTGGTGAATTGCGCGCGACCTTTGGTGCGCAGTGGTGAAGAGGCTCAAAAGCGTTGAGCTATAAAAATATGAGCATTCAGCGCTTGTGTGGTAAGCGCTGAAGGTATTTTTATCTATGCCTTTTCCATTTCAAACACCCGCGCAATCAGCGCCCCCTCGGCGGGGCCTTCGAGCGGAATGCGCACACGCAGTGGGCTACCCGACGCCACGCTGATGGCTTCGCCCTCGGCGTTCTGCATGGCGGTCAGGCGTACGGTCCGGTTGCCACGGGGGTGCACGATTTCGATCAGGTCGCCCACGCTAAAGCGGTTCTTGGTTTCGACTTCGGCCCAGCCGTCTTGCACGCTTTTCACCTCACCCACGAACTGGCTGCGCTGCGACTCGGAGCTGCCGGTTTCGTAGTTTTGGTAGTCGTTGGCGGGGCGTCGTTCCAGGAAGCCGGGGGTGTAGCCCCGGTTGGACAGGCCTTCGAGTTCGGTGATGAGTGCGGGGTTGAAGGGGCGGCCCGCCACCGCGTCGTCGATGGCGCGGCGGTAGACCTGGGCGGCGCGGGAGACATAGTATTGGCTTTTGGTGCGGCCTTCGATCTTGAGCGAATCGACGCCGATCTCGACCAGGCGCTGCACATGCTCTACGGCGCGCAGGTCCTTGCTGTTCATGATGTAGGTGCCGTGCTCGTCTT
>JAUYGP010000728.1 GCA_030690515.1 Giesbergeria sp. | reverse complement strand
CGTTGGAGAACCGCAGTGCCGGGTCGCGGGTGGTGGTAAAGCTGAAAAGGCGGTCGGTCCAATGGTGAACCGACAGCACGCGTTCTTCAAGAAAAGCGCTCATGGTGTATTGGCAGGGATGTTGAAAACTGGTGCTTGCAGCGCGTCGCCGGGAGCCGGGGCCAGGGGCGGGCGCTATGCGGGTATTCCCCGTATTGTCCCGCAAAGCGCGGGGCACTCTCTGGCAGGGACCTAACCGGGCTGATTTCCGCCCCGCCATACGCGACACAGGGGCGGTGAGAGGACGGGGCGTTTAGCGGTACTGCGCCAGATAGCGCCGTTCGAACCCCCGCTTGGCCCAGTGCATCAGCCGCAGCGGCGGCAGCAGTAGATTGCGTTTTTCGGTGCGCCACACCAGCGTGCCGGTCCCCAGTGCGTCGATGATGCAGGCCAGCTCGACCTTGAAACCCGTGGTTTGCGGTCGCCCGGCCAGGCCGTCGATCAGGTTCTGCGCGGCGGCGGCGGCCTGCAGGTCGGCCATGTGGGCCTGCTTGGGCATCCAGTCGGGACCGGGAAAACTGCCCGAGTCGCCCGCCACATACACGCGCTCAAAACCCGGCACGCGGCATTGCGCGTCGGCTTGTACCAGGCCACCGGGCGAGCGCGGCAAGGTGGTTTGGTCGAACCAGGCGTTGCCGGTCATGCCGGGCATGAACAAGATCAGGTTGGCGGCAAATTTGCCACCTTCGGTCACCACTTTGTCGGCCTCGAAGCGCACCATTTTGTGGCCCAAATGCGTGGTGATGTTGCGGCGCGCCATCTCGGCCAGCAGGTGAGCCACGGCCTTGGCGCCCAGGCGGGCGCCGGGCTCCTTGGACGGGTTGAAGAACACCAGCTCGAAAGCGTCGCGACGCCCCTCGCGGCGCAACTGCGCGTCGATGCCGAACAAAAATTCGAACATCGGCCCGCCGCGCACCGCCGTCGGTTCATGGGGGTTGCCCGCAAAGCCCACGGCAATGGTGCCGCCCTGCATGGCCTGCAGGCGGTCGCGGATCTGCTCGGCCGCCGCAATGCCTTCGCAGGGCGTGATGGCGTGCTCAATGCCCGGCAGTTTTTTGATGAAGCGCCCGCCGGTGGCAATCACCAGTGCGTCGTTGGTCACTTCGCCCGCCGTGGTCTGCACGCTGCGGCCATCGGGCGCGAGGCCGGTGACTTCGGCGCTGACGTGGCGCACATCCATGCGCTTGAAGAAGGGTGCCAGCGGCACGATGAGCTGCTCGCGCGTGCGCAGGCCGCTGGGGATCCAGATAGTGCCGGGCAGGTAGTGCAGCTCGCTGCGCGGTGAGATAAGCGTGATGGCGTCCTTGCAGCCGCGTGCGCGCAGTTCGCGCACGGCCGAGAGCGCGCCAAAGCCGCTGCCCAGGACGGTGATGTGCTGGCCCGCCATGTCAGTGGCCCTGGCCGCCCAGGGCCGTCACGACCCGCAGCAGGGCGGTGCGTGCGCCTTCCAGCGCCTCGCGCACGGCGGGGTCCTGGCTGGCGCTGGCTGCGAGGATCACGCGCGGGTCCTGCAGCAGCACGCGCGTCTGGCCAGGGGTGGCCTCGTGCGCGCTGGCGCCGCAGGGCAGTAGTGCAGCGATGTCGGGTTCTGCCGTGACCAGCGCGTGCGCCACCTTGGGCGAGCACACGCCCAGCAGGCGCTGGGGCGCGCTGTCGATGCCTAGCTTGGCTTTCAGTGTGGCCTGCATGTCCACCTCGCTGACGATGCCCATCTGCTCGGCCGCGAGGGCTGCGCGCAAGGTTTCCACGGCGGCGGGCAGGGGCTGCGCGAGGGTGATGGCAAAGGCATAGGAGGGGGACATGGTCGGTCTTTCTGAAATATGAATAAAAAGTGCCTCTAGCGCTTTATGGGTAAGCGCTATTAGCTATCAATTCAATAGTGAATGGACTACTTTTCCAGCCGCTCGATACCCAGCGCCTTGAGCACATGCTTCTCGTACAGGGGCTCTGAGGTGCCGTTTTTCATCTTGTACATGAAGTACTTTTCAAACGCCACCTTGGCCAGGTGCACCCATTTGCCCTTCTTGAACCAGTTGACGTTGCGCGGCGGAATTTGCGGCAGGGCCACGAAGGCGGCGCCGGTGTCGCCCATGTCGGCCAGGCAGATGGCATTCCAGGTGCCTTTGGCGTCGGCGGGTTTGCCCTCCAGATCGGCGGCAATGTTGTGCACGATCGCGGTGATCATGCTCTCGATCATGTAGCCCGTCTTGGGCGCGCCGGTGGGCACAGGCGTCACTTCCACGGGCGGGATGGCGACGCAGACCCCGGCCGAGAAGATGTTGCGGTACTTTTTGCTGCGCTGAAACTCGTCGATCAGCACAAAGCCGCGCGGGTTGCACAGGCCTTCGACCTGGGCCACGGCGTCCACGCCCTTGAAGGCGGGCAGCATCATGCTGAACTTGAAGGGCAGCTCGTGCTCTTTCTTCACCTGGCCGGCCTCGTCCAGCTCGGTGATGAACATCTTGCCATCTTCCACCTTGGTGACCTTGGCGTTGCAGATCCACTTGATGTCGTTGTTGCGCAAGTCGCTCTCGAGCATGCCTTTGGAGTCGCCCACGCCGCCCAGACCCATGTGGCCGATGTAGGGTTCGCTGGTGACGAAGGTCAGCGGCACCTTGTTGCGCAGCTTGCGGCGCTGCAGATCCTTGTTGAAGATAAAGGCAAATTCATAGGCCGGGCCAAAGCACGAGGCTGCGGGCATGGCACCAATGATGGCCGGGCCGGGGGCTTTCAGAAATTCCTGGTAGTCGGCCCAGGTTTTCTCGGCGTGGTCGATGGTGCAGATGGAGTGTGTGAAGCCGCTGGGGCCGGCGCCGGGGATTTCCTCAAACGCCAGTTTGGGGCCGGTGGTGATGATCAGGTAGTCGTATTCCACCTGTGCGCCATCGGCCAGCACCAGTTGGTTGCCCTCGGCGTCGATGCGGTCCACGCGCTGGGCAATGAAGTCGATGCCCTTTTTCTCCAGGTACGGGCGAATCGGCAGGGTGATGTCCTCGCGTTTGCGCCAGCCCACCGCCGCCCAGGGGTTGGAGGGCACAAACTGAAAGTAGTCGACCGCGTTCACCACGGTGATCTTGTGCGACTTGTCAATTTTGGCGCGCAGTTCATAGGCCGCCGGCATGCCGCCGGTGCCTGCGCCAAGAATCACGATATGGGCCATGCTTGTCTCCTGGGTTGGTGCCGGTGCTTCCGGCGGGGGTAAGAGCGGCTAACAAAAATCCCCTGGCTTCGTTGTCCCGTCTTGTCGTACTGCTAGTACTGCCTGCGACGGAACGCCTAGCCAGGGCCGCTGCGCTGAGTTTTGTTAGCCGCTCCAATGAAAACCTGGGTTCCTTCTTGTTCTCTTCAGGGTGCGCGCGTCAAGGCCTGGTTGGCGCTGCGCAGGGTGTCTTCATCGAGTTGCCCGGCCAGCGCCGCCAGGCGCAGGCGGTCGAGCAGCAGGCCGGTGCGTGCCTGGGCCAGGCCCAAGCGCGCGGCGGCGGCGTCGTTTTCGGCGCTCAGCACGTCGAGCAGTGTGCGGTGGCCCACCTCGTGGCCAAGCCGGGTGGCGTCCAGGCGTGCTTCGCTGGCGGCCAGCGCCTCGCCCAGCGCCTGCACCCGGCCGGCGCCGACCGACAGGCCCAGCCATGCACCATGCACCTGCTGTGCCACCTGCTCGCGCGTGCTTTGCACCTGCGCTTCGGCCTTGGCTTGCAGCGCCAGGGCTTCGTCTTGTTTGGCACTGCGCCAACCGCCGGTGTAAAGCGGCACATTGATCTGTACGCCCACCATGGCGTTCACGCTCTTGTTGCGGGCGTTGCCGAAATCACCGCTGCCGTGCAGGCGTTCTTGCCCGGCCTGGGCCACCAGGTCCACGGTGGTGGCGGCGCGCAGGCTGTGTTTTTGGGCTTCGGCCTTGGCGATGTCCAGCGCCAGGGCCTGCATGCGCAGGGACGGGTTGGTGGCCTCGGCATCGCTTTGCCAGGCCGTCAGGTCGCGGGGCGCTGCGGCCTGCAGGTTGCCCGGCAGTTGCACCGCCAGGCTGCTGCTGGGCAGGCCGGTGCTGTCGGCCAGCAGTCGGCGTTTCACGTCGAGGTCGGTTTGGGCGCCCAGGCGCTGCGCGCGCAGGCCCGCCAGGCGCGCGCGGGCTTCGTGGGTGTCGGTGATGGGCAGGCTGCCCAGTTCGTAGCGGTCCTGGGCCTCGGTGCTGGCCTTTTGCACGGCTTCCAGCTGGCGGTCGAGCACCTGCAAGGCTTCCTGCGCCACGGCCACGTCGAAATAGCGCTGTGCGGTGCGCAGCATGGTGGCTTGCTCTGCAGCCTGCCATTGCAGGTCGGTCATGTCGGCCTGCAGGCTCAGTTGCTGCTGCTGTGCTCTGCGCACCGGGTTGACGAGCGGCTGGCTGGCTTGCAGTGCCCAGCGGGTGGCCGTGCCGCCGGTGACCGAGGTGGCGAAGTTCACCCCGTTCGAGGTTCCCAGGCCCGGAGCCGAGAACTGCGCACCGCGCATCTCGTTTTCGTTGGTCGCCAGGCCCGCCGATGCGGTCAACGCGACGCCGGGGCGCCACAGCGCCGCGGCCTGATCCCGCTGCGGCTGCGCCGTGCCGTGTGCGGCGCGGGCCACGGCCAGCTCGCGGTCGTTCTGCTGCGCGGCCTGCCAGGCCTGCAGCAAATCAGTGGCCCACGCGGCAGGGGTAGCGCAGGCGGCAGCGAGGAGGAGAGGGCGAATGAAGTGGTGCATGGTGTTATCTCCCACGGGTCAGCAGGGATTGCAGCCAGCGCACAAAATTGGCGCCGTGCCGGGCCCAGCAAGGGCATGTCATGCCGTGGCCTTGACAGCCAGACCGCTGAATTCTTCAAAGGCGGCCGAAGCCTTGGCGGCGTACATCAGCGACGGCCCGCCACCCATGTAGACCGCCATGCCCAGCGCTTCTGCGACTTCTTCGCGGGTGGCGCCGAACTTGACGAGCGCCTGGGCGTGGTAGCCCACGCAGGGGTCGCAGCGCGCGCCCACCGAGAGGGCGAGGGCAATCAGTTCCTTGGTTTTCTTGTCGAGCACGCCGTCCTTGCTGGCCGCCTGGGCCATGGCGGAGAAGCCGCGCATCGTGTCGGGGATGTCTGCGCGCAGCTGCGCGATCTGGGCCGAGGTTTCTTGCGTCAGGGTGAGGTAGCTGGTGGTCATGATTTTTCGATAAAAATGGCTTCTAGCGCTTATGGAGTAAGCGCTGATAGCTAGGAAGTTGATAGTTCTTCATCCCGTGTCAGTGCGCCCAGGCGCTTGCGGTAGGCCGCGTAGTACAGGGTGGGGATGACCACCAGCGTGAGCACGGTGGAGACGGCGATGCCAAAGATCAGCGAGATCGCCAGCCCGTTGAAGATCGGGTCGTCCAGGATGAAGAAGGCGCCCAGCATGGCGGCCAGCCCGGTCAGCACGATGGGCTGAGCGCGCGTGATGGCCGAGTTGACGATGGCCTGTTTGAAGTCCATGCCGCTGCGCACCTGCAGGTTGATGAAGTCCACCAGCAGGATGGAGTTGCGCACGATGATGCCGGCCAGCGCAATCATGCCGATCATGCTGGTGGCGGTGTACTGCGCGCCTAGCAGCGCGTGGCCGGGCATGACACCGATGATGGTCAGCGGAATGGGCGCCATGATGATGAGCGGCGTGAGGTAGCTGCCAAACTGCGCCACCACCAGCAGGTAGATCAGGACCAGGCCCACGGCATAGGCGGCGCCCATGTCGCGGAAGGTCTCGTAGGTGATCTGCCACTCGCCGTCCCACTTGAGCGCGTAGCCGCGCCAGGCGTCCTGCGGCTGGCTGATGAAGTACTCCTCCAGCTTGCCGCCGTCGGGCATAGGCAACTGGGCGATGTCGCTGCGCATGGCAAACATGCCGTAGAGCGGGCTGTCGACTTTGCCCGCCATGTCGGCCACCACGTAGTTCACGGGCAGCAGATCCTTGTGGTACACGGGCTGCTCGCGCAGCGTGTCGCTCACGGTGACCAGTTCACGGATAGGCACCAGCGCCCCCGAGGCCGAACGCACCGTGAGTTGCAGCAGCGCGGCCAGGTTGCCCTGCTGCTCCGGCGGGAGCTGCAGCGTGGCGGCGGCGGGGTATTTGCTTTGGTCGTGCACATAGGCCGTGGCTTCGCCGGCCAGCCCGGCGCGCAGCGTGGTCACAATGGCCTGCTGCGGCACGCCCAGCATGGCGGCCTTGCGCCGGTCGACCAGCAGCACGGTGCGCGGGGCGTCGGCAATGCTGCTGTCGTCCACGTCCACCAGGCCTTCGGCCTTGTCGAACACGCCGCGCACCGCCTTGGCCACCTGGTGGCGGCCTTCGGCCTCAGGCCCATAGATTTCGGCCACGATGGGGGAGAGCACGGGTGGGCCGGGCGGCACTTCCACCACCTTCACGTTGCCGCCAAAGCGTTTGGCTATTGTCTGCAGCGGCGGGCGCACGCGCGTGGCAATGGCGTGGCTCTGGTCGGCGCGTGCGTGCTTGTCCACCAGGTTGACCTGGATGTCGCCCCCCTCGCCCCCGGCGCGCAGGTAGTACTGGCGCACCAGGCCGTTGAAGTTGATGGGTGCAGCCGTACCCGCGTAGGCTTGGTAGTCGGTCACTTCGGGCACCGTCGCCAAATAGGCGCCCAGCTCGTGCATCAGCGCAGCAGTGCGCTCGACCGGCGTGCCCGCGGGCATGTCCACCACCACCTGGAATTCGGACTTGTTGTCAAACGGCAGCATCTTGAGCAGTACGAGGCCAGCGGCCGGTAGTGCAACGGAGGCGGCGATGAGCAGGGCGATGCCCAGACCCAGCAGACCCCGATTGCGCCCGCCGCGCTGGTCATCCAGCAGTGGCGTGAAGATACGCGTGAACAGTGGCGTGATGTGCCGCGCCATGCCCGAGGGTTGGGCGTGGCCTTGCTCGGCTTCGCCGTGGTGCGACTTCATCCACAAGCGCGCTAGCCAGGGCGTCACAACAAAGGCAATCGCCAAGGAGAGCAGCATGCCCATGCTGGCGTTGATGGGGATGGGGCTCATGTACGGGCCCATCAGCCCCGAGACAAAGGCCATGGGCAGCAGCGCAGCAATCACGGTGAAAGTGGCGAGGATGGTCGGGCCGCCCACTTCGTCCACCGCACCGGGAATGAGTTGCGCCAGCGTCTT
>JAUYGP010000580.1 GCA_030690515.1 Giesbergeria sp. | reverse complement strand
GTAGCCGCGCGTGAACTGCGGCGGTTCGCTCTTGCTGCCCGCAAACTGGTTGACCATCTCGCACTCGGTGACCTCTATGTCGCCGATGTCGACGGCAAATCCCAGTTCTTCGGGCTCGATCTCCACCGCCACCGCGCCTAGTCGCACTTCGCCCACAAAGGGGTGCGAGTGCGAGTATCCGCGCTGGGTGGAATACGCCATGGCCAACAAGAAGCCTTCATCGCCGCGTGCCAGGTTTTGGAGGCGCGTGGCCCGGTCAGCAGGAAAACGCAGCGGCTCACGCGTCAGGTCGGTCGGCGCCGGGTCACCAGGCGGGACCGGTCGGGTCTCGATCAAGCCTTCCTGGTTGAGCAAGTCCACCACACGCGGTGTGATGTCTGGCGTGGGAGCTGAGGCACCAACGTCCGCAGGCAGGGGCGACGGCGCGGACTCGCCCTGCGCCAGCAACGTGAAGTCCAGCAACCGCTGCGTGTAGTCGTAGGTTGGGCCCAACACCTGCCCACCGGGCAGGTCCTTGAAGGTGGCCGAGATGCGGCGGTCCAGCACCATGCGGGCGGTATCGAGCGGGCAGGTCGTGCCCAGGCGCGGCAGCGTGGCCCGGTAGGCACGCAGCAAAAAGATGGCCTCGACCAGGTCGCCCGACGCCTGTTTGATCGCCAGCGCAGCCAGCTCGGGGTCGTACACCGAACCTTCGGTCATCACCCGGTCCACGGCCAGCTTGAGCTGCTGGCGGATTTGATGCACCGACAACTCGGGCTGCTTGGTATCGCCCCGACGCTGCTCGGCCAGCAGGCGGTAGCTATTGAGAATGGCGGCTTCTCCACCCTTGACGGCAACGTACATGCTCAGACCTCCTCGGGTTGAAGCGCGGCAGACGCAAGCGCCGCGACGCGGGTGGCAAAAGTGGTTCGCGGCAGACCGACGATGTGCTTCGCCGCTCCCAACAGCACATCCACACCCCGCGGAAACACCGCATGGTTGGCGCCCCACTGATCCTCGAAGTCATCGGGTAAGCCGTCTACGCTCAAGGCGATGGCCCCCTGGATTCCGGGGCCGGTCATGTGCCACGCACCCGCAGTGCCCACCGTGGCGCTGGCGGTGTGCGCGACATCCACCACGCAGGTAGCCGATTGATCGGGGTAGGTGTCGCTGCCTTGGGCCAGACTGCGCAGTGCAGGCAGCGCATCACCCTGTGCCACCCAGATAAACCGGGCCTGTGCAGGCTCACTCACGAGTGAGCAGCCGGTATGAAACCGCAACCAAGCACCGGCATCGCTGGCCGCCAGGCGCGGCGACAACCACAGCGTGCAGTCGCTGTCGAGCAGCGCCAGCAGCACGGCGGCTGCAGCGCCATGTCCTGCCGGTGGAGTTTGCGCGTCATGCACCACGGGCACCTCACGCCCAGGGTGCGACAGCGCTTTCAGCACCGCACGGAAAACCGCCTGGCTGCCCAGCGCCTCGTTCGAGAATCCGGCACCCAGTGAGGACAGAGGAACAAAAGATGAATTCATTGCGCGTTCTCCTCGGAATCCGAGCCACTTTCGCGGGCCACGGTGAAGAACTCCACCTTGGTGCTGGCAGCGCGGGTCTGACGCAGGCGCTGTGCTTGTTGCAGATGGGCACGGATAGGCTCCAGCACATGGGCATTCAAGGCGTGCTGCTGCGTCACATCCTGCAGCAGGGCATCGGCAAGCGCGGCCAACTGCGCATGTCGACGCGACCGACCCAGCACATAGGCCACCCCCACCGCTGGTTGTGCGTGCTCCACCTCCACGCGCAGGGCGCAGCGGGTTACCGTGACCTCGCCCAGATTGAAACGCTCACCCGTTCCACCGGCACGGCCCTGCACCATCATCAGGCCGGTCTCGGGGGCTCGCAGCCAGTGCGCAGGGCGTGTGGCTTGCTCGTGCAAGGCAGATTCGAGCAGACCCAGCGGCGCCCGGGCCAGCAACGCCATCCAGTGCGCTCGGCTCAGGGGCCGATCAGGACCCGGGTTGTCAAAGGCTTGAAACATGAAAGTGATATTCTGAAAGTTGTATAGACAAATTGAACAACTGACGTCAGCTTAAAGAGCGCGCATGTAGATTTCATGACAGCCAGCACATCCACCCTTTCCACGATCCCGGTGGCACGATCCACCCCCACCGAGCACCTTGCGCGCGGCAGCTTCTGGACCCGGATCGCCGCCGAGTTGACCGAGGCCATTGGCAGCGGCATCTATCCCCCGGGTCAGCGCCTGCCCTCGGAGCACGCGCTGGCCGAGCAGTTCGGTGTGAACCGGCACACCATCCGCCGGTCGCTCGCCAGCCTGTGCAGTCAGGGGCTGGTGCGCATCACCCAAGGCAGTGGCACCTATGTGGAAGTCTTTGCGGTGGACCTGGTGCTGGGCAAGCGCACACGCCACCAGCAGGGGCTGGCGCAGGCTGGCCTGCGCGGCAGCCTGGTGGTATTGCATGCACAGACAGTGCGGGCCACAGCCGCGTTGGCCAAAGCCCTGCAGGTGTCCGCACGCAGCCCGCTGCTGGCACTGCACGTGATGGGGGAAGCCGAGGGCCAGCCCCTGCACCTGAGCGAGCGCTACTTTCCCCTGCCCCGCTTCGCGGGCCTGGCAACCGTGGTGCGCGAGACTGGCTCCATCACAGCCGGGTTTGCCGCCCATGGCGTGGCTGACTACACGCGCCGTGAAAGCCGCATCACCGCCGAGCTACCCAGCCCCGAGGTGGCCGCACAGTTGCGCCAGCCCGCTGCACGCCCTGTGCTGCTGGTGGAAAGCCTGAACGTTGACCTCGAAGGAAATCCCATTGAGTGGGCCCGCGCCTGGTTCGCGGGCGACCGTGTGAAGCTGACCATTGACCACAATGACCACTAAAGCCACCACCGCCCACCGCTATGCGGTGTACTTCGCCCCCCATCCCGGCAGCCTGGGCTGGCTGGCTGGCAGCCACTGGCTGGGCCGTTGTGCGGCCCAGTTGCAACCCCTGCAACAACTCGCCATCAAGGGTGTCTCCGCTGACGACCTGCACCGGCTCACCGCCGCACCCCGCCGCTACGGCTGGCATGCCACGCTCAAGGCACCGTTTGCACTGGCGCCGGGCACCGACTGGATCACGCTGCACCAGGCCGTGCAAGCGGTGGCCCGCAGCCTGCAGCCATTTGTGCTGCCACCACTCCTGGTAGAGCGCATCGACGACTTCCTGGCCCTGGTGCCCGCACGACTGCACCCCACCAATACATTGATCCGGCAGGCCGCGGCCGCCTGCGTGACGGCGCTGCAACCCTTGGCTGCACCGCTGTCCAATGTCGAGCTGGCCCGCCGCCGTACAGCCGGACTCACACCCCGGCAGGACGCGCTGCTGCAGCGCTGGGGCTATCCGTTTGTGCTGGAGGAGTTCCGCTTTCACATGTCTCTGACCGGTAGCCTGGCGCAGGCGGACCCGCAGACGCAGGCGTTGGTGCTCGATGCCGCGCAGGAGTTTTTCTCCGACCTGCCCACACTCAAGTTCAACAGCCTGGCACTGTTTGCCGAGCCCACCCCGGGCGCGGACTTCGTGCTGCTGGACCACCTGGAGATGGGTGCATGACGGCCCGGCTGATCTACTGCATGGGCCCTTCGGGCGCGGGCAAGGACAGCCTGCTCGACTGGCTGCGTGCACACCTACCCACCCCCTGCCCCGTGTACTGGGCGCAGCGCACCATCAGCCGCATCGCAGTGCCCGGCGGCGAGACCCATGAAAGTGTTTCGCCCAAGACTTTTGCGGCGCTGTGCAGAGAACAAGCGTTTGCCTTGCACTGGGAGGCCAACAGCCTGGGCTATGGCATCCGACATGCGCAGCTTGCGCCCTTGGCGCAGGGCCACTGGGTGTTGCTCAATGGGTCGCGCGCCTACCTGCCCAAAGCCCTTGCGCAGTTTCCCGACCTGGTGGCTGTGCACATTACCGCCAGCCCACAGGTACTGCGTGAGCGGCTGCTGTCTCGCGGGCGCGAGACTCCCGACCTGGTGGAGGCCCGCGTGCAACGGGCGATAGCGTTCCTGCCGCCCCCGGGCGCCGCCAGCCTGGAAATACACAACGACGGCGCGCTGAACGACGCAGGCCAGCAATTGCTGCACGCGCTGGGGCAACTGCCAGGCTGGCCGACACTCAGTGGCAAACTTTCACACCGGCGCCTGCCTATTCGAAACCCATCGCACCTCCCAATGACCGCCTTCACCATCTATCACAACCCGAAATGCGGCACATCCCGCAACACACTGGCCATGATCCGCAACAGCGGCGTTGAGCCCGAAATCATCGAATACCTCAAGACCCCACCCGACCGTGCCACACTGGTGGCGCTGGTTGCCGCCACCGGCGAACCGGCGATCAGCGTCGTGCGGACCAAGGAGCCGATCTTCGCCGAGCTACAACTGGATGCCGCAGGCGTGACCGATGCGCAGCTCATCGAAGCCATGCTGCAATACCCCATCCTCATCAACCGCCCCATCGTGGCAACGCCTCTGGGCACGCGGCTATGCCGCCCGTCGGAGAAAGTGCTGGACATCCTGCCCACACCCCAGCAAGGCGCCTTCATCAAGGAGAGCGGAAAGGTGGTGACCAATGTGCAAGACCCGAGCGCCTGAGCCCAACGCACACACCCCGTCTGTAGCGCGCCGCACGGTATGACCACCGCGTCCCAGCGCTGGACCGTCGCACGCTTGGGCACAACCCAAACCCTGGCCTGGGCCTCGTCCTACTACCTGCCTGCGATGCTGGCCGTGCCCATGGCGCGCGACCTGGGCGTGGCCACCGCCACCGTGTTCGCGGCCTTTTCGGTGGCGCTCATCGTGTCAGCCCTGCTCGGGCCCCTGGCGGGCCGGAGCATCGACCGCCATGGCGGTCGCCCGGTGCTGGTCGGTACCAACCTGCTGTTTGCCGCCAGCCTGACGGGCATGGCGCTGGCACAAGGCCCTGTGGGCCTGTTCGCTGCCTGGGTGCTTATGGGCGTTGCCATGGGGTCAGGCCTGTACGAGGCCGCCTTTGCCACGCTGGTGCGCCTGTATGGCCAGGGCGCACGCGGCGCCATCACCGGCATCACGCTGATTGCGGGTTTTGCCAGCACGGTGGGCTGGCCGCTGTCGGCGTGGATGGAAGTGCAGTGGGGCTGGCGCGGCGCGTGTGCGGGCTGGGCCGCATTGCACCTGCTGGTGGGGGTGCCGCTGAACGGCTGGCTGCCGCGCGCCCAGCCTGCAGAAAATGCCCCAACCTCACCCGCGGGTTCACCCACTGCCCTCCCCGCCATGCAGGCAGCGCCCGCAACGCCAGCGCCCGACCACGCTCTGAGCACCACGGTACTGCTGTCCTTCGTTTTTGCCGTCACCTGGTTCACCAGCACGGCCATGGCGGCCCATCTGCCGCGCCTGCTGCAGGCCAGTGGCATCTCGCTCCAGGCGGCGGTCGCCCTGGCGGCGCTGGTCGGGCCTGCCCAGGTGGTGGCGCGGCTGCTGGAGTTTGGATTCCTGCGCCGCCTGCACCCGCTGCTGTCGGCGCAAATGGCGGCGGCCGCCCACCCGGTGGGCGCAGCACTACTGATGGTGTTGGGCGGGCCTGCTGCGGCATTGTTTACCGTGCTGCACGGAGCGGGCAACGGCATCCTGACCATCGCCAAGGGGACGCTCCCGCTGGTGTTGTTCGGACCTGCGGGTTACGGTGCCCGCCAGGGTCTCATGATGGTGCCTGCCCGGGTGGCCCAGGCCTTTGCGCCGGTGCTGTTCGGCCTGCTGCTCGATGACGCAGGCACGGCAGCCCTGGGGCTCACCACGCTGCTGGGGCTGGCGGCGCTGGCGGCGCTATGGATGCTGCGACCGGTGGCGCGCCCCTGATCAACCACGCGGTACCACAAACTCGGCACGCGCCTGCAACGCCTTGGCGCGGGCATGGCAGCCTTCGAGATGGTCGTTGACCAGGCCCATGGCCTGCATGAAGGCGTACACCGTGGTGGGGCCCACAAAACTCCAGCCGCGCTTTTTGAGATCCTTGGACAGGGCAATGGACGCGGGCGAGGTGGACAGGGTGCGCGCCACTTCGCGCGTAAGGCGCTCTGGCCGGTCGGCGGCGGCCGGTTCGAAATGCCACACGTAGTGCGCCAGCGCGCCGAACTCGCGCCGCAGCGCCAGCACGCGCCGCGCGTTATTGATGGTGGACTCGATCTTGCCCCGGTGGCGCACGATGGCTGCGTCCTGCACCAGGCGCTCGACATCGGCCGAGCCGAAGGCCGCGACCTGCTCCGCGTCGAAGTTCGCAAACGCCGCTCGAAAGCCCTCCCGCTTGTTCAGGATGGTGAGCCAGCTCAGGCCCGACTGGAAGCCCTCCAGGCAGATTTTCTCGAACAGCCGCCGGTCGTCCGCCACCGGAAAGCCCCATTCATGGTCGTGGTAATGGCGGTAGAGGGGCGTGGCCTGGCACCAGGCGCAGCGCGGGCAGCGGGCCTCGTCGGCAAACAGGCCCGCAGGCAATTCCGCAAGGCCGGGCAGCTCGGGGGTGGGTGTAGCGGTCATGCGTGGCATTCTAGAAGCGGCCCTTTCTTTGGACATCCCTCGCACGATCCACCCCTAAACTGCCCACATGCACCCACCTTTCCTCCGTCTGCAGGCCCTGGGCACCTTGTTGGTTTGCCTTGCGCTGGCCGGGTGTACCAGCGCGGCCGGGTCGATGGACTACTACTGGCAGTCGCTGCGCGGGCACCTGCAGCTCATGCAGGCCGCCGAGCCGATGGACCGCTGGCTCGCCCGCCCGGACATTGCCCCCGCGCTGAGTGAACGGCTGCGGCTAGCACAGCGGGCCCGCGCCTTTGCCGTGAAAGAGCTGGCCCTGCCCGACAACGACAGCTACCGCCGCTACGCCGACCTGCAGCGCCCGGCTGCCGTGTGGAACGTGGTGGCAGCGCCGCCCTTTGCACTGCAGTTGCACCGCTGGTGCTTTCCGGTCACCGGCTGCATCGGCTACCGGGGCTACTTCAACGAGGCCGACGCCCAGGCCGAAGGGGCACGCCTGGCGGCCCAGGGACTGGAGGTGGAGGTGTATGGCGTGCCCGCCTATTCCACGCTGGGCTACATGAACTGGGCGGGCGGCGACCCGCTGCTGAGTACGTTCATCGCCTGGCCCGAGGGCGACTTCGTGCGCCTGTTGTTCCACGAGCTGGCACACCAGGTGGTGTACGCCAGCGGCGACACGCTGTTCAACGAATCTTTTGCCACGGCGGTGGAGCGCCTGGGCAGCGCCCAATGGCTGGCCACGCAGGCAACACCCCAGGCCAGCGCCGCCTTTGCCGCCAGCGAGGCACGGCGCAGCCAGTTCCGCGCACTGACGCGTGCCACACGCGCGCGCCTGAACGAAATTTATACGTCAAATGATGCTCTAGCGCCCGATCAACAAGCGCTTGAAGCTATGAAAATAGAAGCAATGGCGACCTTCCGCAGCGACTACGCCGCGCTGCGCAGCCGCTGGCAGGCGACCCCCGCGCAACAGGCAGGCTACGACCGCTGGGTGCAGCACGCCAACAACGCCAGCTTTGCTGCACAAGCGGCTTACGACGAGTGGGTTCCCGCCTTCGAAGCGCTGTTCGCGCAATCGGGGCGGCGCTGGCAACCGTTCTATGATGCCGTCAAAGAACTGGCGGCCTTACCGCAGCCCGAGCGTGCAGACCGACTGCGCGCCCTGCTGCCCAGACCTGTCAGCCCGCCCTGAGGAGTAGCCCCATGTCCGTGATCCACATCCACCGCCACCACCATATGGGCCTGCCCGAGGCCCGCAAGATTGCTTTTCTGTGGGCCGAGCAGGCCGAGGAAAAATTCGACATGGAGTGCGCCTACGAAGAAGGTGACACCGCGGACACGGTGTATTTCACCCGGGCCGGCATCAAGGGCACGCTCCAGGTGCTGGGCGACCAGTTCGAGTTCCGGGCCGAGCTGGGCTTTCTGGTCAGTGCCTTCAAGGCCCGCATCGAGGCCGAGATCGCCGAGCAGCTCGACACACTGCTGCACCCACCCAAGGTTGGCAAGAAAAAGAAACCAGCCCCCCCAAAGGCCTGAGGCACGCACCCCAACGCAAAAAAACCCTCCGAAGAGGGCTTTTTTGCCGGTGGTGCCGTGGCGAACGGCAGGCGGTCAGCCGCCCTTTTTCGAGCGCTTGCCCGGGTTTTTCTTGCTGCGTGTGGCCACGCCGCGCTCCAGGCTCACGCGCTGGCCGCGGCCGCTGGTGGGCAGGCTCACGCCTGGCAGCGGCTTGGGCTGGGGGGTGAATTTACGGTCAGCTTCGGTAACGATCTTGTTGCCCATGGCGGAGTCTCTGTCAAAGGTTGAAAAACCACTATTAGGCCATAGCGCGGGGAAAGGCATCAAAAGGCCCTGCCCCACACTGGGCGAGCGATCAGCTCAGCGACTGAATGAGGTCGATGTATTGCTGCTTTGCGGCGTCCAGTTCGGTGCCTTTGTGCTTGCTCCAGGCGTCCCACTTCGCGCGGCCCACCATGTCGGAGAAGCTGGGCTTCTTTTCGGTGTTGTCGCCCACGGTGCCCTGTTTGTACAGTGCATAGATGCTGAGCAGCGTGACGTTGTCGGGGCGCTCGCTGAGGTTCTTGGATTGGGCTACGGCAGCTTCGAAAGCGGCGTTGAGATCGGCCATGGTCGGATGCTCCTGGATTCGGGGGTGGGAAAAAACGGGGGCGCCAACCCCCAGCAACGATGTATCTTACGGTCACACTCCGGCCACAATGGCGGGAATCCATAGACGCCCGCCTCCAATTACAACCATCAGGACCTTCCGCACATGGTGACTCGCACAACATCACGCGCCGCCGCAGGCACGCCCGCCCCCTCCCCAGACCAGCCCAGCGCCAGCAATGTCGCCCGCGACGCCGCCCTGGCCATGCAAAAAACCGTGCGCCGCGCCGCCACTGGCATGCTGGGCCTGTCGGGTGAACGCATGAGCAAAGTCGATACCGCCTGGTTGCGCATGGACTCCGACAGCAACCTGATGATGATCAACGGTGTGTGGACTGTCGCGCCCGGCATCTCGCTCAAAGCCCTGCAAGAGCGCGCGCAGCAGCGCATGCTGCAGTACCCACGCTTTCGCCAACGCGTGGTCGAGGACGCTGCAGGCGCCACCTGGGTCGAAGACCAGCATTTCGACATCACCGCCCATGTGGAACGCGCCACCCTGCCCCGGCGCCGGGGAGTGAGCCAGCAGAAGGCGTTGCAAGATTTTGTGGGGAACCTGGCCATGAAGCCGCTCGACCCCCGGCGCCCGTTGTGGCATTTTTATCTGATAGAAGATTTCGTGGGTGACGACGGCCAGCCCGGCAGCGCCCTGGTGGTGCGCCTGCACCACTGCATTGCCGATGGCATTGCACTCATCTCGGTCACCATGTCGCTGGTCGACGGGGGCTCGGAGCCGCCCAAGCGCAGCAAAAAAACCACGGCCAATGCCGAGGCCTGGATTACCGACACGCTGATCAAGCCCTTTACCGGCATGACCGTGAAAGCACTCGACCTGGTGGGCGACAGCGCCGCCAAATCGCTGCACATGCTGCTTGACCCCGAAAAGGCCGTGCAGCACGGGCTGGCCGGTTCGATGGATGCGGCCCGCCTGGGCTACCAGCTCCTCAGCGATGCGGCCGCTCTGGCCCTGATGCCCGACGATTCGCCCACCCGGCTCAAGGGCATGCCCGGTACCACCAAGCGCGTGGCCTGGTGCCCGCCCTTGCCGCTGGACGAGGTCAAGGCCATTGGCAAGGCACTGAACTGCTCGGTCAACGACGTGTTGCTGTCCTGCGTGGCAGGTGCCATCGGCAGCTACCTGCGCCGCCATGGGGACGACACCACGGGCAAGGAGATCCGCGCCATGATCCCGGTGAACCTGCGCCCCATGGAGGAAGCCTGGAAGCTGGGCAACCATTTCGGCCTGGTGCCGCTGGTGCTGCCCATCGGCATCACCAACCCGATCGAGCGCGTCTACGCGGTGCGCAGCCGTATGGCCGCGCTCAAAGGCAGCACGCAGCCGCTGCTGGCCTTTGGGTTGCTGGCCGTGGCTGGCCTGCTCATCAAGCCGGCGCAAGACGCCCTGCTGGGCCTGTTCAGCCGCAAAACCACGGCCGTGATGACCAACGTGCCCGGCCCGCGCGAGCAGCTTGCGCTGTGTGGATCGCGCGTCACACAGTGCATGTTCTGGGTGCCGCAGTCGGGCCATGTGGGGCTGGGCGTGTCCATCCTGAGTTACGGCGGCGGCGTGCAATTCGGCGTCATCACCGACACCCAGTTGTGCCCCGAGCCGCAGCAGATCATCGACGCCTTTGCACCCGAATTCGCCGCGCTTTCCACCCTCACGTTGATGCTGCCGTGGGGCGAGGAAGAGTAGGAGGTTGTCGGACTTGGAGCGTCGAAAGCGAAAACCGAAGGTTTCACCAAAATCGGCCCCAGCGAGGACAGTTTTTGCCGGATATGCAGCCCCATAGCCCGGCTATGGGGCAAAAAGACGGTAAAAAATGGACCGCTGCGGCCGATTTGCAGCCGACGATTTCCAAGT
>JAUYGP010000726.1 GCA_030690515.1 Giesbergeria sp. | reverse complement strand
CTGATGGCTCGCGACCTCAGCGTCGGCGGGGGCTTCCTTGAGGGTGGAAATAAAGAACTGGGAGGCTTTCATCGGAGCATTGCAGACTGCGCGCGCACTTGCCGTCGCTGCAGACAATGGCCGTGCATAATGGACGCAGTTTTAAGATTTTGGGGTTCGATTATGCTTGACCGGGACGGCTTTCGGCCGAACGTCGGCATCATCCTGCTCAACCAGAGAAACCAGGTGTTCTGGGGTAAGCGCATCCGCACCCACAGCTGGCAGTTTCCGCAAGGCGGCATAGACCGCGGCGAATCGCCCGAACAGGCGATGTTCCGGGAACTCCACGAAGAAGTCGGCTTACACCCCAACCACGTCCGCGTGGTGGCCCGAACCCGGGATTGGTTGCGCTACGAGGTGCCTGACCGGTACATCCGCCGCGATGCACGCGGTCACTACAAAGGCCAGAAGCAAATCTGGTATCTGCTGCAATTGATGGGGCACGACTGGGATCTGAACCTGCGCGCCACCAATCATCCAGAGTTCGACGCTTGGCGTTGGAACGATTACTGGGTTCCACTCGATGTGGTGGTGGAGTTCAAGCGCGGCGTCTATGAAATGGCGCTGACAGAACTTGCCCGGTTTTTACCACCCCATGAACAGCGCAACCGCTACCTGCGCAGCGGAATGCGCGCGCGCGATCTCGACCAGCCGGCAGGCAGCATGCACCGTATTGGCGGCTTGCTACTGCACCCCGGCGTCGAGCTACCACCCGGCGCCAGCTTTGATCCCGACCCCCAATCGGCGAATCATTCGCCCGACGAGTCATCTATCGATCTTGCGCCGCACACCACCTCGACACAACAGTAAGGTGGGGTGGGGTCGCCCCGCAAGGAGCAACCCGAACTGCACATCGAAAGGTGTGCTCAACGATGACGGACTACCGCCCTGTCGTCAGCACCAGGTTGTCACGGTGCACCATTTCCGCCTCAGCGGTATAGCCGAGCAGGCGCTCAAACTCGGACGACGGCTTGCGACACAACAGGCGCGCCTCTGCACTGGAATAGTTGGCCAACCCCCGGGCAACCTCTACGCCAGCGGGGTCACGCACTGCGATCACGTCACCACGCGAAAAATCCCCGTCCACAGCCGTCATGCCAATCGGCAGCAGGCTTTTACCCTCGCTTCGCAATTTGGCCGCGGCGCCAGCATCCACGGCGACAGCACCACGCAACTGCAAGTGGTCGGCCATCCATTGCTTACGCGCCTGCTGCTTGGCCGTCTGTGCCACCAGCAGCGTACCAATGGCTTCACCCTGGGTCAGCCGCAGGAGGACATCGGGTTCACGACCCCAGGCAATCACGGTGGAGGCTCCGGAACCAGCAGCGCGTCGCGCCGCCAGGATTTTGGTCAGCATGCCACCGCGCCCGATGCTGGAGCCCGCACCTCCCGCCATGGCCTCTAGTGCGGGATCACCCGCACGAGCTTCGTGTACAAACTGGGCCTGCGGGTCACGTCGCGGATCAGCGGTGTACAAGCCCTTTTGGTCCGTGAGAATGACGAGCGCATCGGCCTCCACCAGATTGGCCACCAAAGCGCCCAGCGTATCGTTGTCGCCAAACTTGATTTCGTCATTGACGACGGTGTCGTTCTCATTGATCACGGGCACGACACGCAGGGCCAGCAAGGTCAGTAAGGTGGAACGGGCATTCAGATAGCGCTCCCGATCAGCGAGGTCAGCATGCGTCAGCAGCACCTGTGCACTGCCAGTGCCGTTCTCGCGTAGCTTGGTCTCGTACATCTGTGCCAGGCCCATCTGGCCAACGGCCGCCGCCGCCTGCAACTCATGCACCTCACGGGGACGCACGAACCAGCCCAGGCGCTTCATGCCTTCAGCAATGGCGCCACTGGAAACCATGATGACCTCGCGCCGCACCCCTCCCTCGCCACGCACCAGGGCTGCCAGTTGGCGGCTCCACTCGCCTATGGCCACCTCGTCCAGCCCACGGCCTTCGTTGGTGACCAGGCTGGATCCCACCTTGACCACGATGCGGCGCGCATCACGCAGCACGGTTGAACTATTTTTTTGATCCATTCAGGCCTCAGCGCCCATCAATAAAGCGGATACAGCTACCAATATCGTAGCGGATAACTGCGTCAGGCAGACGCATCACCGGCAAAGCGGGGATCCACCTCGACGATAGGAGCCTGCTCCGCCAAGTGTTGTGCCTGGACATGGCGGAAAATCGCATGAATCAAGGGCTCACACCCCTCACGCGTCAGAGCCGAAATTTCGAAAACAGGCCCCTTCCAACGCAGGCGTTTGACAAAATCGGCCACACGCTTTGCCCGCTCCTCTGTTGGCACCATATCCAGCTTGTTTAGCACCAGCCAGCGGGGCTTCTGGTACAGGCCTGCATCGTATTTTTTGAGTTCACCGACAATGGCCTTGGCCTGCGCAACGGGATCGATACTGTCGTCAAACGGCGCCATATCGATAATATGCAACAACAGGCGGGTGCGCTGCAGGTGACGCAGGAACTGGTGTCCCAGGCCTGCACCTTCGGAAGCGCCTTCGATCAATCCTGGAATATCAGCCACCACAAAACTCTGCTCTGGGCCGACACGTACCACACCCAGATTGGGGTGCAAAGTGGTGAAGGGGTAGTCGGCAATTTTCGGACGGGCATTGGAAATCGCAGTAATCAGGGTCGACTTGCCCGCGTTAGGCATGCCCAACAGGCCCACGTCGGCCAGCACCTTGAGTTCGAGCTTGAGGTTTTTCTTCTCTCCAGGCCAACCCGGTGTCTTCTGCCGTGGCGCGCGGTTGATGGCGCTCTTGAACCGCATGTTGCCAAAGCCACCATCACCGCCTTTGGCGATGGTGATGACTTCTCCCGGCGTGAGCAACTCATACAAGACCTCACCGGTTTCAGCGTCGCTGATGATGGTTCCCACGGGCATTTTCAGGGTGATATCGCTGCCCGCCGCACCAAACATATCGGATCCCATGCCATGCTCGCCGCGCTTGGCTTCGTGGCGACGCGAGTAGCGGAAATCCACCAATGTGTTCAGATTGACGTCGGCTACGGCGAACACATGCCCGCCGCTTCCACCATCACCGCCATTGGGCCCGCCGAATTCCTTGTACTTCTCATGCCGGAACGACACGCAACCATTGCCACCGTCACCGGCAGAAATGTCTATGTAGGCTTCATCGACGAATTTCATGGGGTTTCCAATTTACAAAACGGTAACCTGCAAAGGCCAGGCACCAGCCCCGATGGTAAGGGCCTAGGAATCTTTGGGCGCCAGCCAAAGCAGCCAACGTGCCATCCGCACATCTTCACTTGCCCATACGAAAAAAACGAAGCCCCGGCATTGCGGGGCTTGTTCTTTTTCACGATCCATTCGGGATCATGCCGGGCGCCGAAGCAGCAAAATGCTTCAGGCTGCAGCTGTCACGTTGACCAAGTGCTTGGACAACGCGCCCTTGTGGGAGAACGACACGTGGCCATCCACCAGGGCAAACAGCGTGTGGTCCTTGCCCAGGCCGACGTTGGTGCCGGGATGGAACTTGGTACCGCGCTGGCGCACGATGATGGAGCCGGCGCTGATGAGTTCACCACCGAAAGCCTTCACACCGAGCATTTTGGGCTTGGAATCTCGCCCGTTTCGCGTAGAGCCGCCGCCTTTTTTCTGTGCCATGACTTAAGCTCCTTCTTTAACCAGCGATGTCGCCGATTTGCAGTTCAGTGAACTGCTGGCGGTGACCTTGGCGTTTTTGATAGTGCTTGCGACGGCGCATCTTGAAGATGTGCACCTTGTCGTGCTTGCCGTGCGCCACAACAGTGGCTTTCACGGTTGCGCCGGACACCAGGGGCGTACCCACCTTCAGCTCAGCGCCGTTTCCGACGGCCAGAACCTGGTCGATGACGATTTCCTGGCCTACGTCCGCAGCGATCTGTTGTACTTTATTTTTTTCGCCGGAAGCAACG
>JAUYGP010000713.1 GCA_030690515.1 Giesbergeria sp. | reverse complement strand
GGCTCTGGATTTACAACCGGAGGATCAACCGGTTTCAATCCGCGCCCGCCATTGCTGGCGGGCGAATCAGCCCGCTTGACGAACGTGGCGGATGTAGCCATCGTTTCAATCCGCGCCCGCCATTGCTGGCGGGCGAATCGTAATCAGCGTGATCATGTGCCGATCCTCAACCGGTTTCAATCCGCGCCCGCCATTGCTGGCGGGCGAATCGATGGCACTGCGAAGCATTTGATCCATACCGATGTTTCAATCCGCGCCCGCCATTGCTGGCGGGCGAATCACTTCACATGCAAACCTATGCTGGTCAACGATTTTTTCTAGCACTTCCGCGAACGTGCCGATGGAATGAAGTATTTGCATCAATGGACACGGTCGAAAAATGAAAAAACCGAATAAAAACAAGGCGCTTTGAAGCGCGCGAACCTCTATAGCTGTACGCCATCACTTTGGGTTCGCGTGGGTGACGATAGCATGACATGGTCAGCTATCCTGGCGCAGAACTAGCTTTTAAAGCACTAACGGCCCATCAAAATCAATCGCTTTGAACGTGCCGTGCTCGATCACCTCAAACCCGCGCGTGCCAGGGATGCGATACAGCCGAAGGCAATCCATGGTGGGGTCAATTTCTGCCAGCAACTCGCGCTCCAGGGTTTCAAATTTCGCCACATCCAGCTGGCATTCAAACACTGACTTTTGTACCCGTTGCCCGGTGCTTTCACACACCCGCGCGACCCGGCGCAAGCGGCGGCGGCCCGACTTTGTCTCGGTGCTCACGTCATAACAAACCAGTACCAGCATGATTCGCTCCTACTTCGCCACGAAGGGCACATAGGGAGAGCCGTCTTCGCGCAGCGCGCGCGCCAACAAACGCGCCTGCACCATTGGCACAAGGCCAAGGGGTACCGTTTGCGCCAGCAGGGGGTGATTGATCTCGTCCTTTTTACGCTCTTGGTAAGCCACCACTACCGCCTTGCGCGCGTCAGGCTCCAAAGACACCCCGCCACCTTCGCGAAGCACAAAGTCGTCGGCCGTCAGTTGGCCCCGGTTGATGAGCGTGAGCGCCAAGCGATCGGCCCACGGGCGAAACTCTTCCATCAAATCCAGCGCCAACGCAGCGCGGCCCGGCCGCAGGGCGTGCAAGAAGCCCACTTGCGGGTCAAGCCCGGCCGATTCCAGCGCGCTGCGGCAGTCGTTCATCCACATGGCGTACAAGAACGACAGCATGGCGTTGAAACGGTCTCGCGGTGGGCGGCGTGTGCGCCCGTTCATGGCAAAGGCGGCGCGCTGGTCGGGGCGCACCAGCAGGTTCAAGCCGCTGAAGTATTGGCGCGCAGCCTCACCTTCCACACCGCGCAGGCTGTCTAGATCAGGCACGCTGGGTAAGGCGCGCAGGCTGGCGGCCAGGTCATCAGCCAGGCGCGCTAAAACCTTGGTTTCATCCTCTGACTTGGCTTCGCGGGCGCCGCGCTGCAACACCTGCCGGGTGTTTTTGATCTTGCCCGCCACACTGGCACGGGCCATGTCCAGGGTGAAGGCGGCATCGGCCACACGCTGAAACTGGGCCTGGCGCAGCAACACATTGCCGCTGACGGCACCTTCCAGCCTTGCTTTGAAGCGGCCATTGTCATCCAGCAGCACCAGCGCTATGCTGCTTTCTGCCAGCCGGTGCATGAGTGGGGCCGACAGGTTGATATGCCCGAAACACACCACGGAGCTGAGGTGGTGCAGCGGCACGCGCAGCCGGGTTTCGCGGTCTACCTCGACCCGCAAGGTGTCATTGTCCAGCCGCAAATAAGTGTCGGCCGTGGTGATGTAGAGAGTGTTGAGGAGTTGCATGGTGTGGCGTTCTGGCAGACTGCTGGGCGGATACCGCTATGCGGCGGGGTCAAACAGCGCTGCACGGGCGGCGGCCACACCGGCATGGGTGGCGTGCGGCTGGCAGCGGTCTATCAGTGAGCAGGCCTTGCACCGCCTGGCCGCCTGTTCCGGCCCCAGCGGGGGTGGCAATTGGCCGCTGGCCAACATCTGGCGCACGGCATCGGCCGTGTTCGCTACGTCGGCACGCAGCTGCGCCGTGATGGGCACCACCCGGCGCCGTTTGGAGCTGGCGTAGTACAGGGCACCTTCGTGAACGGGCTTGCTCAGCATCGCCTCCAGGCACAGGGCCTGCGCGGCCAGTTGCAGGTCGTCACACGCGGCAATATCGGCCGCCTTGTTGCGGCTGCCGTGTTTGTATTCCACGGGGTAGGGCACGCCACCCGCCAAAAATTCGACCACGTCGGCCTTGCCGATCAGGCCCAGCGCGTCGTGCCACAGCGGCAGGGCGCGTTCCACACGCACGCCCTTGGCGGTCTCCACGCCCGGCTGGTCAGCCCGCGCATGTACCGCCTGGCCGCGCAGGGTGTGCACGTTGTCGTCAAACACCTGCTCCAGGTGGATCAGGCCACACTGGCGCGGGCAGTATTGCCAGTGCTGCAGGGCAGACAGGGGGATGGGTTCGACGGCGGCGGCTTCGTCATCAACCACGGGCGGTTCCTGGTGTGAGTAAGTGAGTGAGGTTGCGCTGCGCTCTATGCCCTATGCCTTCTTGGGCGCTTTGTTGACCTGGGCCGGTTTTGCTGCCTTTATCGCCTTTATTGCCTTTATTGCCTTTGCCGCCTTGGGCAACTTAGGCGCTTTAGGCGCTGCGGGGGGCAGATAGTTGGCGCCTGTCACCACCGACTTGCCGGTTTGGCTCTCCAGCTGGTTGCGGGCCTGGCGCGCGATGCGGCCACCGGTCTTGGCGGCGGTCGTGTTTTCGACCATGCCAGTGGCTTGCGCGCTCTCGGCAATCTGGCGGGTCGATAGCTCGGCCAGGGCGGTAAAGATCAGCTCGGCCTCGCTCATGTGGTCGCGCAGGTTGTGGCTGGCCAGGCCCTTTAACTCCTTGTGCTGCGCCACGCTCAGGCCCGCCCATTCCTGGTGAATGATGTTGGTGAGGATGGCGAACTCGCTGCCCGCCTTGATGTCGTGCTCGATCCAGTAATCAGTGAGTTTGTTGCGGGTTTCCTGCCCGGTCATGCGCTGCTGAATCCATTTGTCGCTGCGACCATGCTGCTGCCAGGTGTGGCGGGCACGGTCGAGCGACAGGGCGGGGTCGGCCATTTCCTGCATGCGTTCATAGCCCACCTTGGCCAGCCAGAGCTTGATGGGCTCGGCTTTGGGGCTGGGGACGGACTGCACCAAGCGCAGCAAGGTTTCGGCGGTGGCAACGTCGGTGAGACGCTGCTTTCCATCGGCAGCGGGCATCTTCAACTGGTGACAAGCTGTCACCAGTTGACTGCCTTCAGTGCTAAGCCGACGCTTGAGTTGGTTCCAATATTTGCGGGCGGTCAGGTCGTCGGGCTGTTGCGTCAACACCTGCACCACGTCAATTACAGAGAACCACCAGGTCTCGGTGCTTTCGTCGTACACGCGGCGGATGGCTTGGCCGTCGAATTCTGTGGGCAGGATTTTCATGCGAGCCTCCGCCCCTATCAGCAGCGCCTGGTGAGCGTGACGCCAGGCGCGGGCTGCACCGATTGCCCCACGGCCAGGCTTTGGCCATCAAACGCCACCGAATACGCATCAAAGCTGCGGGCCACGGCACCTTCTTCCTTGGGCTTGACTTGCAGGCGGTCAAACAGGGCGTGAGCCGGGGCGTTGCCCAGCTCGCTGTCATGCTTGAACACATACAGCCCGCGTGTGGACATTTCGCCGCGCGCGGCCGAGCGGTCGTGCTCAAACATCTGCGCAAGGGCCTGGAACACGAGTTCGAGGTCGTCCTCACCAAAGCCGGTCTGCTTGGCCAAAAAGGACGAGACAAAGCCGTGCGCCACGTACACGCCGTAGGGCACGGTGTGTTTGCGGCCCATGGTGCGGTTGTCGCCCTGCTGCTTTTCGGCCTCTGCCTCTGTGGCAACGGCCATGCGGGTGATGGAATGCTCCAGCGCCACGATGGGCTCGACCGACCGGGCAAAGGTGAGCTGCACGGGGCCACGCACCTGGCCGCAATTCACGCCCGTGGACATCACCGCGCCAAAGGTGCGCACGTCAAAGAAGTTTTGGCACATCCATTTGCGGGCCTGGCCCACTTCATCGGCACTGCCTTTGCGCTTATCTTTGGCGGGCCTTTTCTTCTTGGCATCGTTTGCTACAGTTTCAGTAGCTTCTTCCGCTTGTTCTTCGGGCGCTACAGCCAGATTTAATGCTGAATAGGCACGCTGGTTCTGATGGTTCAGGATGGCCTTTTCGCGCACGTAGATTTCAAATCGCTTTTCGCCATCGACGGGGGCGCGTTCTTCCTGCTCTTTCACCAGCCCCACGAAGTTGCGCACCTTGCGCTTGAGCGATACGTCGGTCACCAGGCCATGGCCGGATTCGGCGTCCAGGCGTGGCATGTTGCCTGCATCAGGGTCTCCATTGGGGTTGCCGTCTTTGACATCAAAAACCAGAACAAATTCGTAACGGTGGGCGAGGTTCTTATCGGTGCTCATGCTGGGTTTCCTTCCGAAGATGGGGTGTCAGTGGTGGTGTCGTCGGTCTTTTTGGTGAAGAAGTCTTGCCGTTGGTGGTAGTAGCCGAGGGCAAAGCGACCTTGGTCCGGCAGAGGCAAATGTTTGGGGAAGTCGGTCACCGGCCCCAGCACCTCGCCCAGGAGTTTTTCAAACCAGGCTACGCGGCCCACTGTGAGCTTTTTGAGGTGAGCGTTCTTCAAGCGCAGCAAGGTGGTGAACACGGCCACGGGGGTGCTCGACGCCGCTCCGTAATAGCGGTCGCGAATGGTCGCGTTTAGGCCGGGGCTGGCCTCTTCCTGGATTTTTTCCAGCACCGCAAAAAGCCGCCCAAGGCGGTAGGCAGGGTTCGTGTTGCTGAGGTCAAGCATGGGCAAAAACTCCTTTTCGGGGGCGAGGGGTTGCGTTGAAAACTGGGCATGGCGTTGCTGGCGATTGAGGCAGGCCTTGATGGCTGCAGCGCGCAGGTAATTGACGTTCTGCTCGGCCCGGCAACGGCTCACGGCGGCGTTGAGCCACAGGCTGGGGTAGGGCGTGTTCGCCCCGGCAAAGATCGCATCCACCACAGCGCCACCCAGGTTGGGCGGAATGTTGTCGGCCTTGTTCTGCAGCGCCACGGCCGTGAGCAGGCGAAACAGCGAGGGGTACAGCGGGTCGTGCGGCCCCCGCGCCAGCGACAGGTCCTCAAAGTGCTGCGCAATACGCTGGCCCAGCTCGCGCAAGGTGACGCAGTGATAAAAGCGGATGCTGATGCGCGCTGCATTGGGCGCCAGGCCCAGCACGTGGTAGCGCAGGCTCTCGTCAGACTGGCCCCACTTGCCGCTGTGCACGGCATCAAGCAGTGTGCGTACCGCATCTGAGCTGCCGTCCGGGTTGTCTTGAAAAATGTCGCCAAAGATGGTTTCAAACGGGTCTTGCCGCTCGGCCCAGAACACGGTGGAAGCATCGCCTACCTGCATGCGCTGGGGCGAGTCTTTGCGCAGCAGGTTGTTCAACGCGGTGGTGTAGGCAAAGGCGGCGGCGCGGCTGACCGGGGCGTTCTCGCCCTGGCGTTCGGTTTTGCCGTAGGACTCGAAGGCGCGGGCATTGAAGGAGACGATGTTGGCCCCTGAGGTCTGCGCGCCCCACACGCCTTTGATAGAGGCGTGCAAGCGCTCCACCGGGGCCTGATCACCTGTGACCAGGCACATCGCTTGCGGCGCATCGTCGCCAGTCGTCACATTGAGCGCCGCATGGACGACCGCAGTGCGCTGGCACACCAGGTCCATATCGCCCTGCAGCCGAAAGCTCAGCACGGCATTGCTTTCCACTGCCTCTGCCCAGGCGGGTTGGCGCTCCAACTGCGCCAGATCGATGTGCTGCAAAAAGCACATCACGGCTTGAATGCCAGCGTCTTCGCGGGCGGCATCGGGCAGGGCAGCGATGCGGGCCTGAAAAGCCGCATGCTGCTCGGCAACGCGCTCGGGCTTGCCTTTGGTGTCCACGCCCAGCACGTATTCGAGCGTGTCCCACAACAAATTGGCGGCCACGCCCGAGGTTTTTTTGATACCCATGGGCACCCGAAAAACGCGCGCTATCTTCTTCTTGCCTTGCAGATCGCGGGTATCACGCAACTGCAGCAGTTCACCCTCGGCATTGATCTCCAGAATGAACGGGATTTCCTTTTGCTCCAGCCCAAACACGGGAAGGCGCTGGGCCGGATCGGGGTCGTCGCACTTGCGGCGGTAGTAGTCGTTCAAGGCTTGCAAAATCATCCCCGCGCCTCCTCAAACGGCGGAACCTGCACCACGCCGCGCTCCAACTTGGCGTTGAAGAAACGCGGCTGCGGGTCGACGGGGTGGGTGAAGTCCAGGTCATGCAGCATCCAGCCCAGCTCGCGCGTGTCGGGGATGGGTATGGCGGGCGGGGAATCGGCGGTAACCAGGCGGAAATCGGCCGCAAACTCGCGGCAGCCCAGGTAGGGCTGGTTCACGCACTGGCCCTTGCTGGCGCGGCGGGTGAACATTTCGGTGTATTTCATCAAGGGCTCGGTGCAGCCCGGCGCCAGCGACAGTTCGGCATGGAGACGATAGGCCACGTCGCGCAGAAAATAGCCTGCACGCTGCTGGCGTTCGTCTTCGATATAGAGGCCCAGCGTGCCACTGCCCACCGCCATGGCCTGCTGCACGTTGCGCGTGGAGACCACGGCGCTGACTTCATTGCGCCGCAGGTTGATGAAGCGGATGGGCTTGAGCACTTCAATGCACTGCACGCGCCAGCGGATGGCGGGTTTCCACAGAATAGACTCAAACACGGCGCGGGCAGCAGACGGCGTCATTACGTCATACGAGACGCGCTCGACCTTCATTTCGGGGCGGGTGAAACAGGCGAACGGGCCTGCGACTTCAAGGCAAAAGCGAGAGGACATGAAGCTCCTTCACAAAGCAAAACCGCTGGGGTTGTAGAGGTCGGCATCCCCTACAAGGCCTAAGATATTACTGTATAAATTATCAGTACTTGCCAAGACATACAACCCCGGCATGGGGAGAGAAAGATCACCTTGGGCCAGCATCTGGGTGGCCTGGCGTTGCGGGATGGTGATCGTGTAGCGCTGCAGCTTGCGCATCAGCCAGCGCTGGGGGCCTTCAGCGGCCAACAGGTTCAACAAATTTTCGATCTGCGCTTGGTGGGCCGCGTAGCGCACCACCACGGCGGCCGAATCGGCATCGTCAATCAGCCGGAACGCTTCCGCTGCCGTGCGGAACTTCACGGCCATATCACGCGGGTGCACTTTGAGCAGGTTCACGATGCCATGATGATCCAGGTCCACCGAGTGATAGAACTCCTTGAAGTAATGCGCAAACAGGCTGCGCGCCAGCGGGTCGTGCGCTTGGCTGTGCAAGGTGGAAATGCACGCGTCTGCGCCTTTGCGCAAATGCCCAAGCGGAGGCCTTTCCGGTGGCACAAACACCACCACACGCCCCTTTCCGTCCAGGCGCCCCTCGCGGTTGCAGCGGCCTGCGGCCTGGGCGATGGAATCGAGCCCCGCCAAGGCGCGGTAGACCACGGGGAAGTCGATGTCCACACCGGCCTCCACCAGCTGAGTGCTGACCACGCGCAGGGGCCGTATGTCCCGCCCCTCGCGCTTGGCCTGTAAGCGTTCTTTGACATGAGCGATAACGTCCTTGCGGTGCGCGCCGCACATCAAGGCCGAAAGGTGCAGGGTATCGGCGGGCATAAGGCGCTGCAGCTCGCGCGCAGCCTTGCGGGTGTTGACGATGGCCAGCACGCAGTCTTCGGCACTGAGCTGCGCGGCGATGTCGGCCCAGGGGGTGGGGGTGGTCCAGTCGGGGGGCAGCTCGACATGCACGCGCTTCAAGGCATCAAACAACGCATCGGGGTGGTTGATGATCTCGCGCACGTTTTCCAGCCCATGCAGATTCTTGTCGGCATCAAAGTAGGTGGTGCTACTCAGCGCTGGCTGGGTGGCGGTGCACAGCACCACGGTAACGCCGTAGTGCGCGACCAGCAGATTGAGCACATCCAGAATGGGCTGCAAAAAAGCTGGGGGCAGTTGCTGCGCCTCATCCAGCACGATGACGCTGCCCACCAGGTTGTGCAGCTTGCGGCAGCGGGAGGTTTTGGCGGCAAACAGCGACTCGAACAACTGCACGTTGGTGGTGACGACCAGGGGTGCGTCCCAGTTCTCGCAGGCCAGGCGGCTGCGCATGGTTTCGTCTGTAGCCGCAGCGTCGGCTTGGCTGTGGTGTTCGATCAGTACTTCGTCGCCCAGGGCTTTGAACACGTTGCGGAACACATCGGCCGTCTGCTCGATGATGCTGGTGTAGGGGATGGCGTAGACGACGCGCCGCTTGCCATGTGCCTGGGCATGCTCCAGCGCAAAAGCCAGGCTGGAGAGGGTTTTGCCACCGCCCGTAGGCACCGTGAGCGAGAAGAAGCCCGCAGGCAATGCGGCTTTGGCCCGGCACTGGCGCAGGATGTCGGCGCGCAGCGTGTTGACCGGTGTGCGGGCCACGGGCAGTGCGGCCATGTGGGTGTCGAACGCCTCGCGCATTTGCTCCAACGTGGGAAAGCCTTCACGGCGGGCGGGCTTGCCTGCATCGAAGTGCGCTTCGGTGTCCAGAAAGTCGGCGTCCACCAGGCACGAGAACAGCATGCGCACCCACAGGGCGAAGCCGCTGGCGCCGCCGGGGATGTTGGCGGCCAAAGCGCCATGCTCCCGAACGTCGGGCGGTAGCTCGGCGGCCAGCGCTTCATCGAGTTCCCGTCGCGAGTCTTCGCTTTGCAGCCGCCACTCCAAATCGCCCGTCCAGTCGGCCAGCCCCGCATGGTGACCAGCGATCAGGTAGGCGAGGATGTTGCCGTAGGGGCGGTTGGGCAGGTTGAGCTGCTGCATGGCCCACAGCGCCCCAGCGGCAGAATGTGTTTTCTCGCGCCCGCCCACCTTGCCTTCGATGTGCGCATCGGGGTTGTCGGCCAGCCGCACGTAGCGCTGAAAACCGGGCCGGTATTTGCCCAAGTCGTGCCACAGGCCCGCAAAGTAGGCCCAGCGCTGTGTCGACTCAGCCGAGTCAAAGACCGTAGAAAACTCGGCCGCCAGCGCCGCAACCGCTCTCAAATGATCGATCAGCAGGTGCCCGCCCGAATGGGCCAAAGGTTCTGACACGACAGCTCCCTCTACATCTTCGAATTTATGTTTTGCAGGCAGCTTACTTCAAGGCAAGCAGCACGCAAAGAAAAGAGTGTTGGCGGCGTCTTGACATCGACCATACGCTATTATATTTGTAGCTACTATCGTATATATATAGAGCACTGTAGGCATTTTTTTATCTGTAACTCTGTTGACTGAGGGTCTGTGCCACACTCCCTCCCCTATGTCTTCTACAGAGTGGGCCCAGGCGGCCCTGCAGGCGTTTGATGCGGTGGTCCAGTCCACCGAGGGCTTCCGTGGCCGTACGGGGCAACGCAGCATGGCCGAGCAGGTGGCGCGCACCTTCAGCCAGGCACAGCTGGGCAAGGTGGACGAAGAAGAGGGCGAGCCCACGCGCGCCATTGCCGTCATCCAGGCGGGCACGGGCGTGGGCAAGTCGCTGGCCTACTGCGCGCCCGCCATTGCGATCGCGCTGGCGCGCGGCACGCGGGTGCTGATCTCTACTGCCACCGTGGCGCTGCAGGAACAACTGGTGAACAAGGACCTGCCCGCGCTGGCGGCGCAGATGGAACAGCCCTTCAAGTTTGCGCTGGCCAAGGGGCGCGGGCGCTATGTGTGCAAGCTCAAGCTCGAACGCCTGGCCGGCACTGGCGAGGCCGACGGCGACCCCGAGGACGACGACCTGTTCCCCGAGGAGGCCGCCAGCGCACGGCCCCGGCGCTCGCACCAGGAGACCGAAGCGCGCATGCAGTTCTACGCCAGCATGGCGCAGACCCTGGCGCAGGGCGCCTGGGACGGCGACCGCGACAGCCTGGACACCCCGCCCGAGCCCGAGGTGTGGAGCCCCGTAGCGGCCGAAGGCGCCTCGTGCACCGGGCGCCACTGCCCGGCGTTCAGCCAGTGTGTCTACTACGACAAGCGCAAGGAGCTGGTGGGCGCACAGGTGATCGTGGCCAACCATGATTTGCTGCTCTCGTCGCTGGGCGCACGCGTGCTGCCCGAGCTGGACAACTGCCTGCTGGTGCTCGACGAGGCGCACCACCTGCCCGCCACCGCGCTGGAACAATTTGCCTGCAGCGCCAACCTGAGCCGCCTGGGCTGGATCGACCGCCTGGCCAGCCGCGCACTGCGCATTGGCACGCTGGTGGAGGTGAGCGAGGTGGCCGACATTCCGCGCCAATCCAGCCAGTTGCGTCAGACCCTGCAAGACCTGGAGCGCCTGGTGATGGACCTGTACGGCCCGGCGCTGCGCAGCCAGCCTGGGGCCTGGGGCCCAGCGCGTGCGCGCGTGCCGCGCGGCGAGCTGCCCGAGGTGCTGATCGAACCCCTGGGCCAGCTCGCGCACCACGCGGCGGGTTTTCTGGAAAGCCTGCGCGCCATCTCCAAGGCGCTGCGCGCCGAGATGCGCGACAAGCCCGACGAGGCGCGCCGCCTGTCGCAGTTGTATGCGCAGATCGGCATGCTGGCGCCCCGCCTTGAAGAGGTTCACGCCACGGCGCAACTGCTGCTGCAGGAAGCCCCCGCAGAAGAAGCGCGCAGCTTTGTGCCCAATGCCAAATGGTTCACGCTGGAGGTGGACGGCGACTTCATCCTGGTGCGCGCCCACGCCAGCCCCATCCTGCCGGGCAGCACGCTGCGCAGCCACCTGTGGAGCAGCGTGCGCGGCGCGGTGCTGACCTCGGCCACGCTCACCAGTTGCGGCAGTTTCGACTTCTTTCTGCGCGAGTCGGGACTGCACGGCGATGAAACCGCCACCGCGCTGGAAGTGCCCAGCCCGTTCAACTACGCGGCCCAGGGCACCCTGATCGCCGCCGAAACACGGGCCGACCCCAAGAACGCCGCCGAATTCAACGCCGAGATGGTCGATGCGCTGCTCAACGACCTGGCGCGCGTGCGATACGGCGCGCTGGTGCTGTTCACCTCGCGCGAGCAGATGCGCTGCGCCGTCGACCAGCTGGCCACCGTCATGCGCAGCGTGGTGCTGGTGCAAAACCAGCTGCCACGCACACAGCTGCTGGCGCGCCACCGCGAGCGCGTGGCGGCGGGCGAGCCGTCCATCATCTTCGGCATGCAGTCGTTCGGCGAGGGGCTGGATTTGCCCGGACGCCTGTGCGAATCGGTGTTCATCACCAAGCTGCCCTTTGCCCCGCCCGACGACCCCGTGGGCGAAGCCCGCGCCGAATGGCTGCGCGCCGTGGGGCGCGACCCCTTCAGCGAGCTGGTGGTACCCGCCACCGCCATCCGCCTGGCGCAATGGGCGGGCCGCGCCATCCGCACCGAGGAAGACCAGGCGCATGTGTATTGCTACGACAAGCGCCTGACCCGCACCAGCTACGGCCAACGCCTGCTCAAGGGGCTGCCGCCGTTCACGCTGGAGCGGCGCGCACTGGGACAATAGCGCCCCCCACCACCACAACAACACAGGAATCCCCCATGCCCCACACCGCCCCCGCCTGCCCCCAATGCGGCCAGGAAAACACCTACCCCGATGGAGAGAACTTCATCTGCCCGGACTGCGCGCATGAGTGGCCGCAGGCTGCGGCCAGTGGGGACGACGAGGCCACGGGCGATGGCGTGGTGCGCGACGCCAACGGCAACCCGCTGCAGGATGGCGACGCCGTGATCCTGGTGAAAGACCTCAAGGTCAAGGGCTCGTCGTCCACGCTGAAAAAGGGCAGCAAGATCAAGGGCATTCGCCTGGTCGATGGCGCCGACGGGCACAACGTGGACTGCAAGACCGACCTGGGCAGCATGCTGCTCAAGTCCGAGTTTTTGAAGAAGGCGTGATGCTTTTGTTTTGATAGCTGACGGCGCTTGTCCAGCAAGCGCTGGAGGCCTTTCTGACTCGTTCTTTCCCCCGACCCCACCCGCCCTGCAAAGCTGCTGCAAGCCTGTGCGGGCACAATCGCCGCCCGATGCGCCGCTGCGAGGCGCCGGGGCCCTGTGCGATGTGAGGTGTTGGCGTGAACCTGTTCGTTTCTTTCAAGTACCTGCTGGCGCTCGATGAACAGCGCCACTTTGGCCGTGCCGCGCTGGCCTGCCATGTGACGCAGCCCGCGTTGTCGAACGCGCTGCGTGCGCTGGAGGAAAGCCTGGGCGTGGCCATCGTCACGCGGGGGCGCAGTTTTGCCGGGTTCACCACCGAGGGAGAACGCGTGCTGGCGAGCGCACGGCGCATGCTGCGCGAGCACGAGTTGCTGCAGCAAGAGCTGCAAAGCAGCGCTGCATCGCCCAGCGGGCAACTGCACATTGGCGCCGTGCCCATGTGCATGCCGATTGCTGCGCGTTTTGTGGGCATGCTGCACAAGCTCCACCCCGGCATCGTGTGCACGCTGCGTTCCATGAGTTCTCCCGAGTTGGAGTCGGGCCTGGAGAACATGGCGCTCGATATGGCCATGGGTTACCCCGAGCGCCTGGAGGGCACACGCGCGCCCTTGCGCGTGGTGCCGCAGTACACCGAGCATTATTTTTTGCTGCGCCGCGCCGATCAGCCCTCGCCTGCAGGTCTGCAAAAAGGCCCCACCACCACCTGGGCCGAGGCAGCGACCTTGCCGCTGTGTCTGCTGACGGGCGAGATGCACAACCGCACCATCGTGGACAGCGCCTTCCGGCGCGCGCAGGTGATGCCGCGCCCGGCCATTGAGACCAACTCCATCCTCACCCTGGCGCTCGCCGTGGTGGCGGGCTGTGTCAGCAGCATCATGCCCGGCGCGCTGGTGGACGCCGTGCAGGGCTATGGCGAGCTGGAGGCACAGCCCCTGATCGACCCGTTCATCGAGGTGCCCATTGCGCTGATGGTGCACGAGAGCAACCGCCTCTCACGCACGCTGGAGGCCGCGCTCGACTTCGCCCAGAGCCCCGAATGGCTGGCGCAGGCAGAGCAGCATGGCAATCTGTTCGTGGCATCCCGCCCTCCGGCACCACCCCCAGGTAAACCCTGATTTTTGCTTTGTATCGATCCATCACGACAAAGAATTAGACCCAGCACGGCCGTTTGCTGACACTCCGCGGGGCGCCATAGAGCGCATTCGAACAACACCAAGGAGACATACATGTCAGCTGTACTGGAACCCATGGGACAGCCAAACGGCATCGCCGGTTGGCTGGACAAGGAGAGAACCATTGCCGGGCCGGGCTTTAACCGCTGGCTGGTGCCACCGGCGGCGCTGGCCATCCACCTGTGCATCGGCATGGCCTACGGGTTCTCGGTGTTCTGGCTGCCGCTCTCGCGCGCCCTGGGCGTGACGGCCGCGCAGGCCTGCCCCAAGGACATGTCGCTGTTTGCCGAACTGTTCACCACAACCTGCGACTGGCGCATCTCCAGCCTGGGCTGGATGTACACCTTGTTCTTCGTACTGCTGGGTTGCTCGGCGGCGTTGTGGGGCGGCTGGCTGGAGCGCGCTGGGCCGCGCAAGGCCGGTGTGGTGTCGGCCCTGTGCTGGTGCGGCGGCCTGGTGATTTCGGCGCTGGGGGTGTACACGCACCAGCTGTGGCTGCTATGGCTGGGCTCGGGCGTGATTGGCGGCATTGGCCTGGGACTGGGCTATATCTCGCCCGTGTCCACGCTCATCAAGTGGTTCCCCGACCGGCGCGGCATGGCCACGGGCATGGCCATCATGGGTTTTGGCGGCGGCGCCATGATCGGCTCGCCCCTGGCGGCCGGGCTGATGAAAGCGTTTGCCACCCCCACCAGCGTGGGCGTGGTGCAGACCTTTCTGGCCATGGCAGCGATCTACTTCGTCTTCATGATGGCCGGTGCCCTAGGCTACCGCGTACCCCCCAGCAGCTGGAAGCCCAAGGGCTGGACGCCGCCGAGCACGCTCAAACACAACACCATGATCACGCAGCACCATGTGCACGTGAACAAGGTCTGGGGCATTCCGCAGTTCTGGCTGGTGTGGATGGCGCTGTGCATGAACGTGAGCGCCGGTATTGGCGTGATCGGCATGGCCAGCCCCATGCTGCAGGAAGTGTTTGGCGGCCATCTGATCGGGCTGGACAAGGCCTTTGGCGAGCTGGACAAGGGCCAACTCGCCTCCATCGCGGCGATTGCGGCCGGGTTTACCGCGCTGCTGTCGCTGTTCAACATTGGCGGGCGCTTTGTGTGGGCCAGCGCATCCGACCGGCTGGGGCGCAAGACCACCTATGCGGTGTTCTTCATTCTGGGCGGCCTGCTGTATTTCAGCATTCCGGCCAGCGCCGCGGCGGGCAGCCAGCTCATGTTCGTGGGCGCGGTCTGCGTCATCCTGAGTATGTATGGCGGCAGTTTTTCTACCGTGCCGGCCTACCTGGCCGACCTGTTTGGCACGCAAATGGTGGGCGCCATCCATGGCCGCCTGCTCACGGCCTGGGCCACAGCCGGCATCATCGGCCCGGTGGTGGTGAACTACATGCGCGAGTACCAGATCGGCCTGGGCTTGCCGCGCGCGCAGGTGTACAACCAAACCATGTACATCCTGGTGGGCTTCCTGGCCATTGGCCTGATCTGCAACCTGATGATCCGCCCGCTCAGCGCCAAGTGGTTCATGAGCCCCGAGGAGCTGGCCCACGAGAAGCACCTGGCGCACGACCGCGCTGTGGCCAACGAGGTGGGCAGCGGCCCCGGCCTGGCCGGTGGCGGCAGCACCCCTGCAGCCGTGGTGGCATTGGCCTGGATTGCGGTGGGGATACCGCTGGCCTGGGGCATCTGGCGTACGCTGGAGAGCGCCACCAAGTTCTTCCACTGAGCCGCCGCTTTGTAGTTCAAATTTGATAGCTGCCAGCGCTTGATGTGACTGGGTTTTGAAGAAAAAAGTATTCAGAACCCCTACACAGAAAGCGCAAACAGCTATCGTTTTTGAAGCAACCGAACACAAAAAGAAACACAGGATTTCCACGATGACGACGAGCCCCATCGACCACACCGCCGCCCTGCGGCCGGACGTGGACAGAGCGGTGCAGGACGTGCTGGCACGGCTGGCCGGTGACCCCGGCGCGCTGCTGCCCGTCCTGCACGCACTGCAAGACACCCTGGGCTACGTGCCGCCGCACGCCGTGCCCACGATTGCCGACGCGCTGAACCTCTCGCGCGCCGAGGTGCATGGCGTCATCAGCTATTACCACCACTTTCGCAGCAGCCCCCCCACACCGCACACCTTGCAGGTCTGCCGCGCCGAAGCCTGCCAGGCGATGGGGGCCGAGGCACTGCTGGCGCACGCTCGCCAGCACCTGGGATGCGGCCTGCATGCCGAATCGGGCGACGGCCGTTTCACGGTCGAACCCGCCTACTGCCTGGGCCTGTGCGCCTGCGCCCCCGCCATGGCGGTGGACGGACAAGTGCATGCGCGCATGACACCGCAAAAATTGGATGCGCTGGTGGCGCAGGCAAGGGGCATGGCATGAGCAGCATTACCCTGTATGTGCCTTGCGACTCGGCCGCCCTGGCCGTGGGCGCAGACGCCGTGGCCGCGCGCATTGCACAAGAGGCAACAGCGCGGGGCGTGGATGTGCACATCGTGCGCAACGGCTCGCGCGGCCTGTTCTGGCTCGAACCCCTGGTCGAAGTGGCCACGCCCGCCGGGCGCGTGGCCTATGGCCCCGTGGCGCCCAGCGATGTGCCCGGCCTGTTCGACGCGGGCCTGGCCACGGGCGGCGCGCACCCGCTGTGCCATGGGCCGACCGGGGCCATTCCTTACCTGGCGCGCCAGCAGCGCCTGACCTTTGCCCGCATGGGCATGACCGACCCGCGCTCGCTGGCCGACTACCAGGCCTATGGCGGTTTTGACGGCCTGCGCAACGCCATCGCCATGCCACCCACCGGCATTGTGCAAACACTGATCGACTCGGGCCTGCGCGGACGCGGTGGTGCGGCGTTTCCGGCGGGTATCAAATGGAAGACGGTGGCGGGCGCGCAGGCGGCGCAAAAGTACATCGTCTGCAATGCCGACGAGGGCGATTCAGGCACCTTCTCGGACCGCATGACCATGGAGGGCGACCCCTTCATGCTGATTGAAGGCATGGCCATTGCCGCACTGGCCGTGGGCGCCACGCAGGGTTACATCTATGTACGCTCAGAGTATCCCCACGCCATCGCCACGCTGAACGCCGCGATCGCGCTGGCCGAGGGCGGCGGTTTTCTGGGCAGCGATGTACTGGGCTCGGGCAAGGCTTTTCACCTGCAGGTGCGCAAGGGCGCGGGCTCCTATGTGTGCGGCGAAGAGACGGCGTTGTTAGAGAGCATCGAGGGCAAACGCGGCATCGTGCGCGCCAAACCCCCGCTGCCCGCACTGGCCGGTTTGTTTGGCCAACCCACCGTCATCAACAACGTCATCACGCTGGCCAGCGTGCCCATTATTCTGGCGCGGGGCGCGGCGTTTTACCGCGACTTTGGCGTGGGCCGTTCGCACGGCACGCTGCCGTTTCAGCTGGCGGGCAACATCAAACATGGCGGGCTGGTGGAGACGGCCTTCGGCCTGACGCTGCGCGATCTGCTGTATGACTATGGCGGCGGCTCTGCCACAGGACGGCCGATCAAGGCCGTGCAGGTGGGCGGGCCGCTGGGCGCCTATCTGCCCGAATCGCAGTGGGACATTCCGCTCGACTACGAGGCCTACGCCGCCATCGGCGCAGGCATTGGCCACGGCGGCATCGTGGTGCACGACGACCAGGCCGACCTGTCGCGCCTGGCGCGCTACGCCATGGAGTTCTGCGCGCTCGAATCGTGCGGCAAATGCACGCCGTGTCGCATCGGCTCAACGCGCGGCGTGGAGGTGATCGACAAGATCCGCGCCAACCAGCAGCGCCCGCAGCAGGTGGCGCTTTTGCGCGACCTGTGCGACACCATGGTGCACGGCTCGCTGTGCGCCATGGGCAGCATGACGCCGATTCCCGTCACCTCGGCCCTGAAACATTTCCCGCAGGACTTCGGTCTTGCCGCGCCGGACTGATATGAAACACCCCCTATGTCGTTTCACTCCTTCCCCCCGCTCTCGCAGCGCTGCGCGCTGCGGGCAGGGGAACGCTCCCAGCGCGGCGGGGCGGCCCTTGCGCGGGAGCCCTGGTGGGTGGCCGCGTCGGTGCCATGCATCGGCGGCGCTGCAACGCACCGTGCAAAAACTGAGAACGTGATCTGAGAGGACACCCATGCTGAGCCAACACACTGAAATCGACTACGGCACGCCCGCAAGCACATCCACCGACCTCGTCACGCTGGAGATCGACGGCGCAGAGGTCACCGTGCCGCGCGGCACCTCGCTCATGCGCGCCGCCGTGGACGCGGGCATCCAGGTGCCCAAACTGTGCGCCACCGACAGCCTGGAGCCCTTTGGCTCGTGCCGCCTGTGCCTGGTCGAAATCGAAGGGCGCAAGGGCTACCCGGCCTCGTGCACCACCCCGGCCGAGCCCGGCATGAAGGTGCGCACGCAAACCGACAAGCTGCAGGACCTGCGCAAGGGCGTGATGGAGCTGTACATCTCCGACCACCCGCTCGACTGCCTGACCTGCGCCTCCAACGGCGACTGCGAGCTGCAGACCCAGGCCGGTGTGGTGGGCCTGCGCAACGTGCGCTACGGGTTTGCGGGCGCCAACCACTTCGACGACAAGAAGGACGAGTCCAACCCGTACTTCACCTACGACCCGGCCAAATGCATTGTGTGCAACCGCTGCGTGCGCGCCTGTGAAGAAACGCAGGGCACCTTTGCACTGACCATCACCGGGCGCGGCTTTGAGTCGCGCATCACGGCGGGGCAGGGCGGCAGCTTCATGGAATCGGATTGCGTGAGCTGCGGCGCCTGCGTGCAGGCCTGCCCCACGGCCACGCTGGAAGAAAAAAAGGTCATCCTGCTGGGCCAGCCCGAGCACAGCGTGACCACCACCTGCGCCTATTGCGGCGTGGGCTGCGGCTTCAAGGCCGAAATGAAGGGCAGCGAAGTCATTCGCATGGTGCCCTGGAAAGACGGCAAGGCCAACGAGGGCCATTCGTGCGTGAAAGGCCGTTTTGCCTGGGGCTACGCCACGCACAAAGACCGCATCACTAAGCCCATGGTGCGCGAAAAAATCACCGACCCGTGGCGCGAGGTGGGCTGGGAAGAAGCCCTGGCGCACGCGGCGGGTGCGTTTCGCCGCATCCAGGCCGAGCATGGCAAGGATTCGATTGGCGGCTTGGTGTCGTCGCGCTGCACCAACGAAGAGGGCTACCTGGTCCAGAAAATGGTGCGCGCCGCCTTTGGCAACAACAACGTGGATACCTGCGCACGCGTCTGCCACTCGCCCACCGGCTACGGCCTGGGCGTCACGCTGGGCACCTCGGCCGGCACGCAGACCTTCAAATCGGTGGAAAAGGCGGACGTCATCATGGTCATCGGCGCCAACCCGACCGACGGCCACCCGGTGTTTGGCTCGCGCATGAAAAAGCGCCTGCGCCAGGGCGCCAAGCTCATCGTGGCCGATCCGCGCCGTATCGATCTGGTCAAGTCGCCGCACGTGCACGCTACGCACCACCTGCCGCTCAAGCCCGGCACCAACGTGGCCCTCATCACCGCGCTGGCGCATGTGGTGGTCACCGAAGGCCTGGTCGACGAGGCTTTTGTGGCCGAGCGCTGTGACACCCAGTCGTTCAACGACTGGCGCGCGTTTGTCGCCCAGTCGGAGCATTCGCCCGAGGCTACCGAGGCCATCACCGGGGTGCCCGCCGCTGAGGTACGCGGCGCCGCCCGACTGTATGCCACGGCAGGCAACGCCGCCATCTATTACGGCCTGGGCGTGACCGAACACAGCCAGGGTTCGACCATGGTGATCGGCATTGCCAACCTGGCCATGGCCACCGGCAATGTGGGCCGCGAGGGGGTGGGCGTGAACCCGCTGCGTGGGCAGAACAACGTGCAGGGATCGTGCGACATGGGCGCGTTTCCGCATGAGCTTCCGGGCTACCGCCATGTGTCGGACAGCACAGTGCGCGGCGCCTTTGAAGCGGCCTGGGGCGTGACCATCAACCCCGAGCCGGGCCTGCGCATTCCCAACATGTTCGACGCCGCCGTGGCAGGCGAGTTCAAGGGGTTGTATTGCCAGGGCGAGGACGTGGTGCAGTCCGACCCCAACACGCAACACGTGGCGGCCGCGCTGATGGCGATGGACTGCATCGTGGTGCAGGACATCTTTCTGAACGAAACCGCCAAATACGCGCATGTGTTTTTGCCGGGCTCGTCCTTCCTTGAAAAGGACGGCACCTTCACCAACTCCGAGCGCCGCATCTCGCGCGTGCGCAAAGTGATGGCGCCGCTGGGCGGTTATGCCGACTGGGAAGTGACGGTGCTGCTGGCGCGCGCGCTGGGGTATGAGATGCCGTACACGCACCCCTCACAGATCATGGACGAAATTGCCGCGCTCACGCCGAGCTTTGCCGGTGTGAACTACCCGCTGCTCGACCAGCTGGGCAGCGTGCAG
>JAUYGP010000712.1 GCA_030690515.1 Giesbergeria sp. | reverse complement strand
CGCTGGACCGAGCCGGTGGTATCCGAGTTGCAAGCGCATAGCGGCGGCCACCCCGCGTTGTTTGAAGAAGGGCTGCAGTGGCTGGTGGACCAGGGGGTAGGTGAGGGCCATGCATCGTCGAGTGCACTGCGCACCCACCTGGCCAGCAGCCCGCGCCTGTGGCAAACCTTCTTGCCGCTGGCCCAGGCGCCTGCCACCCGCACGCGCTTGCAGCAACTGCTGCAGGCCGACGACCTGGGCCGCGCGCGGCCCTATCTGCAGGACGACGAACTGCGCAGCCTGTTCTGGGGCAACCTCATCCATGTGCGCGGCACGGGCGATGCGGCGCGGCTGCACTGGCGCTGCGCCACCATTCGCGATGCGGGTTTGATGGTGCTGGATTCATGCTCGACCGACTGAAGCCCCTGCTGTCCAAGGCCGTGGTGCGTGCGGTGGCCATTGCGGCGGTCACGCTGTTCGTGGGCAGCGCGCTGTTCACGCCCCAGCTCAACCCGGTCACGCGGGGCGCGTTCCTGGCATCGGTCAATGTTGGCCCGGTGTGGGGCGAGCTGGTGCAGTGGCGCATTGCGATGATCGAGGCGCGCAACGAGCTGGACGCCTGGCCCAAGGACATTCAGAAATACGCGCCGCCCATCGCCAACCCGCAACTGCGCGTAACGTCTCCGCGCCCCAACGTGCTGCAGGCCGACATTGCCCACCACCCCGAGCTGGGCAAGCTGGCCGGCACGCAGGTGGTGGTGGAGCTCAAACCCGGCACCCACATCTGGACCTGCCGCCCCGGCAACCCGCCGATTCCACCCGGCTACCTGCCCATCAACTGCCTGGAAGGCGCTACCGACGACTTTGAGCCCGCCCAACCCGCGCCTGATGCCGACCCATTCGGCTGGCTGCGCTCACTTATCGTGTGGTGCGGCGTGATTTTTGCCGTGGGCGCCGTGGTGTGGGTGGTGCGCCACCCCATGATTGGCGCGGGCCAGTTGCGCCCCGCGCGCCTGCGCCGCACGCCCCTGGCGCGCCTGCCGCAGATCGACCGGCTGCTGCGCTGGCTGCGGCGGCTGGAGGCCACCCTGCTGGCTGCCGACATCCGCATGGTGGACTGGCGCCGCGCCGTGCTGTGCGCGCAGGCCACGGGCGCCGACCATGCCCCGGCCCTGGCGCGTGCGCTGGCCGAGCGCGTGTCGGCCCGCTGCCAGCCCAGCAGCGACTGGGCACTGCCTGGCCAGGTGTTCGAGTGGCAGTTTCCGCCCGACCTGCCCGTGTCGCTGGACCGCTGCATGGTGTTTGTGCCCACCCCGGGCATGGATGAAGCCACCGTGCTGCGCCAGCTGCGCGCCGCGCAGACCGGCAGCGATGTGCTGCTGATCCTGAGCGAGCACAGCGTAGACACCCCCTGGCCGCTGCTGCGTGCCCACGCCGATGACCGCGCCAACCTGCATGTGATGGTGGACAGCGCCAGCCAGACCGAATGGCTGATCGGCGGCGAAGCCCTGCAGGTGCTGCTGCGCCTGCTGGCCGCGCAGCTGCGCATCACCCGCATTTCGCCGTACCAGACGCGCGGCGGCGTGACGCGCGAAGGCGCCTTCTTTGGCCGCGCGCAGCTGCTGGCCCGCGTCATCAACCGCGAGCCCGCCAACTACCTGGTGGTGGGGGGGCGCCAGCT
>JAUYGP010000708.1 GCA_030690515.1 Giesbergeria sp. | reverse complement strand
GGCTGCCCCCGCAGCCCAGTAAGGCAAGGATAGACAGCAACTCCCTGAAAGGAACCCGCATGACACCCCGCATGACCCTGGCCGCCCTGTGCACGGCCCTTTTGACAACCGCTGGTTGCGCACAGGCCCAACAGCACGACCCGGCCACGCCCATTGCGGTGGCCTCCAAGGTCGCGTTGCGTGGCGAGGCCAACAACATCGCTGTGCGCGAGATCCGCATCGTGCGCAAGAACGATGTGTTGGTGGTCCAGGCCGACCTGGGCAACATGGGCCGCAGTGACCGCACGGTGTTCTACCGCTTCAAGTGGCTGGACAACGTGGGCAACCAGGTGGGCGATGGTGAATCGTGGAAGCAGCTGGGCGTGCTGGGCCTGGGCCAGCAGACCATCAAGAGCGTGGCGCCCGGCGGCGCGGCCACCGATTTCCAGATTGAAATGAACGTAGAAACACGCTGAGCGCAGCGCCTTGCAGGAGAAAACCATGAAGATACCTTTCCAACGCCACCTCGCCTGGGGCCTGGCTGCGGCCACGCTGCTGCTGGCCGGTTGCCAGAACCTCTCGTCCCCCGTGATCCGCTTTGACCGTCAGGTCAACTACGGCGACGCCAAGGGCGTGGAGTTGGTGACCAACGAGTTCGGCTCGTCCGATCTGCAGATGATTGCCGAGAAGATGACCGGCAGCCTGCTGGAAACCGGCATCTTCCAGGGCCGCCCCACGGTCACCATCTCGACGGTGAAGAACAAAACCAGCGAGTACATCGACACCACCAACGTGATGAACTCGATCCAGACCGCGCTGGTCAAGTCGGGCAAGGTGCGCTTTGTACGCTCCATCAAGGAAATGCAGTCCGGCGTGGATGAGCTGCAGCGCCAGAACCAGAGCGGCTTGTACAAGCAAAACAGCACGGCAAAAATCGGCAATATGACAGCCGCCAGGTACAGCATGGAAGGCGAGCTGACCAGCATCGTCAAGCAAAGCGCCTCGACCAAGGACGTGTACTACAAGTTCACGCTCAAGCTGTTTGATGTGGAAGAAGGCACCATCGAATGGCAGGATGAAAAAGAAATCCGCAAAACGAGCCAGCGGTGACATCCCCCTGAGGCGCTGCGCGCCTTCCCCCTTCTCTCGGCTTCGCCGGGAAGGGGGGCGACGCCATCGCTGCGGGGCGGCCCTTGCTCGGCGTCCCTCGTCGGGGCCGCGCCAGTTTTGTGCGATGCGACGGAAATCGCCTCGCGTCGTTCATCAATGAAGTCCAGTTAGCTCACAAGGAGCCAAATCATGCAACGCAGAACCACACTGAACACGGCCCTGGCCGTCCTGGCTGCTACGGCCCTGGCCTGGGGCAGCGCGGCCCAGGCCCAGAACGCAGCCCCCCGCATTGCGGTCACCGATCTGGCCTACGCCCAGCGCGTGTCCGAGTACTTTATGGCGGGCCAGTACCAGCGCAGCAGCCAGATGAGCGCGCAGGGCAGCAGCGGCGGTGGCTACAGCAATGGGCCTTACAGCGGCTCGGGCTCGCACCACAGCCAGGGTTCGATGCAGGCCTCTGAGCAGGCCAGCGGCACCTACGTGGCCGGGCGCTACAGCTACATCGAGATGCGCGAGCTCGGTGGCTACACCAATGACATCAAGGGCGCCATCCTGCAAGGTACCTATTTCAAGCTCGTGCAGGGCAAGGGCTTTGACGCCGGTGCGCCGCAAAACTCCAAGGCTGAGCAAGTGCTCAACCAGGTGCAGGGCGGCAAGATGGCCAAGCCCGTGCGCCAGAACGATGTGACGGACGTGCTTGCCCGCATCAAGAAGGGCGAGTTCAAGGGCGCTGACTACGTTCTGTTTGGCGTTGTCTCCAGCATCGAGTTCACCGATGCGCTCTCGCCCCTGCAAGGCACGAGCAGCGCCACGCGCCAGTACGGCCTGCAACTGCTGGCCGACTTCTCGCTGATCAATACCAAAACGTATGAGATCAAGGCGGCGTTCTCGGCCCAGGGCGCGGGCAATGACACCAAGATCCTGTCGAACCGGGGTGACATCGCGCCGCCCAATCGCTCCAAGGTGATGCGGGAGACCTCGATCAGCCTGTCCCAGGACGTGTACCAGCAACTGGCATCGCAGTTGGGTTACACCGATGCCAACCTCTCGCGCGGCGTGCGTTCTGCGCCACCGCCCATGCCGGGCGGTGGCCAGCCGTATCCGGGACAGCCCATGCCCGCGCCCCAGCC
>JAUYGP010000705.1 GCA_030690515.1 Giesbergeria sp. | reverse complement strand
TCAATGCCCAAGTGCCAATGCATCCAGAGGGCTGGCCGTGCCGCCAGCGGCCACCTTCAGCACGTGCGTGTAGATCATGGTGGTTGACACGTCTGAATGCCCCAGCAGCTCCTGCACCGTGCGAATGTCTGTGCCCGCCTGCAGCAGATGCGTCGCGAAAGAGTGGCGCAGGGTGTGGACAGACACGTGCTTGGCAATACCCGCCTGAATCACCGCTTTTTTCAGTTGCCGGTTCAGCCGATCCTCAAACAGGTGGTGACGGCGTTCCACGCCGGTTTGCGGATCGACCGACAGCTTGGGCGACGGAAACACCCAGAACCAGGCCCAGCTTTCACCCGCACGGGGGTATTTGCGCTCCAGTGCATGGGGCAAATACACGCCATTGCGCCCGCTGGCGCGATCTTGGCCCCAGACGGCTCTGGCATGGGCCAGCTGCGCTTGCAGCCGTGCCAGCAGCGACTTGGGCAACATCACCACCCGGTCCTTGTCGCCCTTGCCACTGCGCACCACGATGGCGTGGCGGTCGAAATCCACGTCTTTCACCCGTAATCCCAGGGCTTCGCGAAGGCGCAGCCCACTGCCATACAGCAGGGCAGCCATCAGCGCCTCGGTGCCTGCCATCAAGCCCAGAACAGCCTGCACCTCTTGGACTGTCAAAACCACCGGAATGCGCTTGCGTTCCGGCGGCCGACCGATCTGCTGCATCCAGGGCAGTTCCATACCCAGCACCTGCCGGTACAGAAAAAGCAAAGCGTTGAGCGCCTGCCGGTGGGTAGCCGGTGCCACCTGTTTCTCGTTGGCCAGCATGGTGAGGAAGCCTTCCACCTCTGTTTGCCCCATCTCGCGTGGGTGCCGGAAGCCGCCGCCGTTGCGGGCTGCCCACAACACAAATACCTTGGCCCAGTAGACGTAAACCTTCTCGGTCTGTAGGCTGTAGTGCAGGTAGCGAACCCGTTCGCGCACCTGATCCAGCAACTTGACGGACCGGGGAGGTACCCAGTCGGGTTTGTCGGATCTGTTAAACCTGTTCATGCATCCAGTATGATGCGCTACCGGGTTGATTTCAAACACATTTTGGGGATGCCATGCGACTTTGTTTAACGACTGCGGTTGTGGGTATCCGGCGTTTTGCCGTTTA
>JAUYGP010000700.1 GCA_030690515.1 Giesbergeria sp. | reverse complement strand
TGTTGGTGTAGTTGCCGGCGTTGTGGGGCTGCAGTGCGATGGCGGTATCGCAGTCTTGCACTGCCTCACGCACCTGGCCTAGTTCGCGCCGCTGAATGGCGCTTTGCATCAGCGCAGCCACGCGTTCTTCATCGTTGCGCGCCAGTGCAGCAGCCTTCTGGCTGGCGTGAAATCCCTCGTCATGCTGGTTCAGAAAGTAGCAGCATTGCGACAACTTGATCCAGCAAACAGCCTGTGCTGGTCGCAGTTTGCACACCTTTTTCAGCAGCGGAAAGGCTTCGCTGTGGCGCGCCTGCTCCAGATAGAGGTTGCCAAAATTGATCAGCAGCTCCGCGTCATTTGGCCATTGCGCGAGCGCCTGGCTGAATGCGGTGATGGCGTCCTCTGTCTTGCGCTGCTGCATCAATGCATAGCCCAGCAGGCGGTGCGCAGACAGGTTGCGGCCATTCTTGCGCAGGGCCTGTCGGCAAAGTCGCTGGAGGAGGGGCCAGTCGGATGCGGACAGTGCCGCGTGCAGGCGGGCTGATTCGTGGTCGGTTTTGGTGGTGTTCACAGTGGCGGTGTCTTGAGAAGGGTGTCCGTTTTCGTCGGCCGCCGCCATGAATGCGCGCTAGCGCCTATTTCAGCAGTGCCAGCACACCTTGCGGGATCTGGTTGGCCTGCGCCACCATGGCGGTGCCAGCCTGCTGCAGGATCTGGGCACGCGAGAGATTGGCAGTTTCTGCGGCAAAGTCTGCATCCAGGATACGCGAGCGTGACGCCGTGAGGTTTTCAGAGGTGATGTTCAGGCTGGCGATCGATGTTTCAAAGCGCGACTGCAAGGCGCCGAGCTTGGCGCGTTCACCGTTGATGAAGCTCAGTGCTGAGTCCACAGTCTTGAGTGCGTCGGTCGATTTGTTGAAGGATGTTACGTCCAGATCCGACACCTTGCGCAACGTGGAAGCCGTCACGCCCGTGGCGCCCAGGGCGGTGGTCGTGGTGGCATTGGTACTGTAGGACTTGTCGGAGTCCAGGGTGATGTAGCCACCGGTGACCACAGAGTCCGCCTCGGTGCCATTGGCCAGGGCCCGCGCTGTGCCCACCGTGGTAGGAGCGCCAGCGGCATCACGAGACATTTTTTGAACCGTAGCGATACCGCCGTTGGTTGCGCCACCATCACCCACCAAGAGGTTGTTGCCCGTGTTGTTGCTCAGGATCACGCCGGTGCCCGTGCTGTTGAGCTGGGCGATGATGCCGGTTTTGGATGACTTCTCGTTGATGGCAGAAACCGCGCTGGACAGGCCGTCCGCGCCTGTGATTGCACTGATCGAAAACGAAACTGTTTCGTCGGCGCTGTTGTCTGAACGCAGCGTCAGGCTGTAGGCGCCGGCGGTGCCAAAGGTCACTTGTGCTTCGGTGCGGGCCGTGGCGGTCACACCCGTGCTCTGCGTCTGCAGGTTGATGGCATCGGCCGTGATCTTGGCGGTATCGTTCGCCACCACCGTGATGTTCTTGCTGCCCAGCGAGCCGTTGATGGCCAGCGTACCGCCCACCACACCGTTGGTACCGAACGCTGCAGCGTTGGTGCTGGCGGCCTGGGCATCGGCACCCGAGCCCACCACCTGGTTGTTGCCATACTGGTTGGTGCGCAGGTTGGCCGTGGCCGCCACAATGGTTTGGTTGGCGTTGGCGCCCACCTGGAACTGCTGCGTGCCAAAGGTACCATCGAGCAGCTTGGCGCCGTTGAACTCGGTGGTTTGCGAGATGCGGTCCAGCTCGGAGACGAGCTGTGTGACTTCTTGTTGCAGTGCCTGGCGGTCGCCCGGGCTGTTCGAGGCATTGGCCGACTGCACCGCCAGTTCACGCACCCGCTGCAGAATGTCGCCGGCTGCCTTCATGGCCCCTTCTGCCACCTGGGCCAGAGAAATCCCGTCATTGGCATTGCGGGCGGCCTGGTTCAAACCGCGGATCTGGCTGGTGAAACGCTCGGAAATGGCCAAACCAGCGGCATCGTCTTTGGCGCTGTTGATGCGCAGCCCAGAAGACAGGCGCTGAATCGAGGTGTTGAGCGAGGCCTGGCTCATGCCCAGATTACGCTGGGCGGTGAGCGAACTGACGTTGGTGTTGATCGTGGCGGCCATGGAGGGGCTCCTAGAGGCTGTAAATGAACATCTGCGCCGGTTGGAAAACCACCGTCCGGCAGACAAGACGGGAACGATGGGTTCATTGTGGGCAGGGCCTCGTGGCTGCAGTGGGTGGATAAGCGCAGGAAAAACCGGACTACTTGCAAGTTCATGCCTAAAGTTTTCCCCGCACCGTCCGAAAACATTTGCAACGGGAGGTAAAAACCCGCCGTTCACCAGAAGGCCCTGAAGGCGCTGTGAACTGTAGGCCAGGTGGATTTGCCTGGCGCCTCTTGGCGGCAACGCCATATTCAGTCAGTTCTTTATTGGAGATCGTCATGGCAGCTACCATCAATACCAATGTTGCATCGCTCACGGCACAGCGCAATCTGGGCATGAGCCAGACCTCGCTCAACACCTCGATTCAGCGCCTGTCTTCTGGCCTGCGCATCAACAGCGCCAAAGACGATGCTGCTGGTTTGGCCATTTCCGAGCGCTTCACCAGCCAGATCCGTGGTTTGAACCAGGCAGTGCGCAATGCAGGCGATGGTATTTCGCTGGCCCAGACGGCAGAAGGCGCGCTCAAGGCTTCAGGCGACATCCTGCAACGGGTGCGTGAACTGGCGGTGCAATCGGCCAATGCCTCCAACAGTGCAGGCGACCGCCAGGCGCTGCAGCAAGAAGTCTCGCAGCTCGTCTCCGAGCTGGACCGTATCTCGCAAACCACCGAATTCAACGGTGCCAAGCTGCTCGACGGCACTTTTGGCACGCAGCAGTTCCAAGTAGGTGCCAACGCCAACCAAACCATTGTGGCGGCCACGGCCAACCTGCGCACCAACCAGTACGGCAACAACCAGGTGGTGGGTTCGGGTGCAGCAGCCCAGGCGGCCAGCACGGCGGCCACGGCCTTCGATACCAATGGTGTGGCTGGCGGCACGCTGGCTATCAACGGCTCGCTGGGCAGCAAGAATATTACGGTGGTGGCCAACGACACTGCCAAGATCACCGCTGACGCCATCAACCTGCAAACGCAAAGCACGGGCGTGACCGCCACGGCGCGTACCGAAGCACAAGTGACCTTTGGCACGGCCGGCGCTTACAGCCTGACGCTGCGTTCGGACAACAGCACCAATGAGACCGTTTCGTTCTCGATCAGTGCAATCACAGGCGCGGACGGCCTGTCGAACGCTGTTTCCGCCATCAACGAAAAGTCGTCCAAGACCGGCATTGTTGCGCAACTCAACAGTGCAGGTACGGGTGTAATCCTGAGCAACACCTCGGGCAACAACATCCTGGTGGGTGACGGTGGTGCGACGAATGCTGGTGTGACCACGGTGCAAAAGCTGGCACGTGACACAACGGGCGCCACCATCACGGCAGGTGCTACTGCAGCGCTGGACAACAGCACAAGCGCAACGGCTGATGCGGTTGTCACCGGGGGCTACATCACCCTCGATTCCGATAAGTCCTACAGCGCCAACGCCACCACAACCACCGCCCTGGGCGCCACGGGCGTGACGGCTTCCACGTTGCGCAAGGTGTCGGATCTGGACGTGACCTCGTTCACCAAGTCGACCGACGCACTCAAGACCGTGGATTCAGCTTTGGGCTTTATCAACGGTGAGCGTGCCAAACTCGGTGCCTTGCAGTCGCGTTTCGAAACGTCGATCAATAACCTGCAAGTGACTTCGGAGAATCTCTCGTCCTCACGCAGCCGTATTCTGGATGCCGACTTTGCGGCAGAAACCGCGAACCTGTCGCGCGCACAGATCCTGCAGCAGGCCGGTACCGCGATGGTGGCGCAGGCCAACCAACTGCCGCAGGGCGTTCTGGCCTTGCTGCGCTGATTGGCACGGGTAATGCGGGGCGCAGTGCGCCGCCCCGTTCAAACGCCAGGCGGCGGCAGTCACACTGCCGCCGCCATTTGGCTTTCTGGCATAGGGGTGCCTGGGCCGCAGGAACTGGCGGGTTTCCTGGTGTGAATACGGCGGTTCACAGGGCGCGTTTGGCGACATAATTTCCGCTGCATCTGAAAGGGGCTTGGTATGGCAACGATTTCATCTCCCGGTATCGGCAGTGGCTTGGACGTCAAGTCGATCGTCTCGCAGCTCGTCGCCATCGAAAAGCAACCGCTCGACAAGCTCAAGCTCCAGGCCGCCACGGTGCAGACCAAAATTTCGGCGTTTGGGCAGATCAAGTCCATGGTGTCGACGCTGGCCGATGCGGCTGGCAAGTTGACCAGTGTGACCGGCTGGAACGCTGTGTCAGCCACGTCTTCGAACAGTGCGGCTGTCTCGGCAACGGCTATTGGGGGCACCTTGCCGACCACGTTCAGCGTGGAGGTACAGGGCCTGGCCAAAGCGCAGGCCACCGCTTCGGCCAGCCTGCTGCCGGTGGGGGGTGCCCTGGGGGCGGGCACGCTGCGGCTCGAGCTGGGGCAATGGAGTGTCTCGCCTGCCTCGTTCACGCCGGGGGCAGGGGTGCCGGTTGATATTGACGTCACCGCATCGGATACGGTGTTTGATATCGCCAGCAAGATCAACGGTGCCAATGCGGGCGTGACGGCTACGGTGCTCAGCGATGCATCGGGCGAACGTCTGTTGCTGCGCAGCAAGAATACGGGTGAAGAGGCCGGATTTCGGTTGAGTGTGACCGATGCCGATGGGGTGGACGACGATGCCAGCGGGCTCTCGCGCCTGGTGGCGGGCAGCGCGGTCACGCAGGCGGCCGAGAATGCCCGCGCCACGGTCAATGGCATCGCCGTGACCTCGGCCACCAATACCTTTGCCAATACCGTGTCGGGCGTGACCTTCAAGGCCGAGGCGGTGACCACCGCGGCGGTGGATATCACGATCGCCAAGGACAACAGCGCGCTGACCAAGAACATCGACGATTTCGTGGCGGCCTACAACGCCATCAACGAGTTGCTCAGCGATGCCACCAAATACGATGGAACGACCAAGAAGGCCGGTTTGTTCCAGGGGGACTCCACCGCCATTGGCTTGCAAAACGCCCTGCGCAGCGCAGTGCAGTCTGTTTCCACGGCGTCGTCGGCTTTTCAGCGACTGGCCGATGTAGGCATCACGCAGCAGCTGGGGGGCAATCTGGCGGTTGATTCGGCCAAGCTGGCCACTGCGCTTGAAAATCCCGATGAAGTCAAGAACATGTTCCGCAGCACCGAGTCGGGGTCGGCCCAAGGGATTGCGGTCAAGATCAAGGCGCTGACCACCAGCTTGCTGTCGGTCGATGGGTTCTTCAAGTCCAAGGATTCCACGCTGCAGCTCAGCCTGGACCGCAATGCCAAGGACCAGAACCGCGTCTCTGAGCGTGCGCAAGCCGTCGAGAAGCAGTTGAACCGGCGCTACAGCGCACTTGATACCCAGCTTGCTAGTCTCAATGCGCTGAATGCCTATATCAGCCAGCAGGTGACGGCCTGGAACAAGTCGTCAGAATGAGGGAAGGGCGCTACAGTTTTGTCCTGAAGCGCCGATAAATCACTTATCTCTCTGCAAGGAAGCCCAGCATGTTCAGCGCCCACTCTCCCCGCGCAGCCAATGCGTACCAGCGCATCAATGTTGAAACCAGCATGCACACTATCGACCAGCACCAGCTCGTCAGTCTGCTGCTGCAGGGCGCTATCAGCGCCATTGCCACTGCCCGCGGTGCGTTGGCGCGTGGCGATGTTTTGCTCAAATGCAATTCGGTGGCCAAAGCGATCCGCATCATTGACGAAGGCCTGAACACGGCGCTGGACCGTGACGAGGGCGGGGAACTTGCAGTCAATCTCGGTAATTTGTATGACTACTGTATGCGCCGTTTGATTTTGGCCAATGCCCGCAATGACGATGCCATGTTGCTCGAAGTGCAGCGCCTCATTGAGCCCATAGCTCTGGGGTGGAATGAGATCCGCAAGCCTATGGCCAGTGCCGATGAAGCGGCCAATTCCGTGCGCGCTGCGCTGCAGGAGGCCTGAACCATGTCCACCTTGATCGATTACTACAAGGCCATCGAAGACAGCAGCTGCAAGATGCTGGAAGCAGCCCAGGCCCGGGATTGGGATGGTGTGGTGCGCTACGAAGGGGCCTGTGCTGTGCTGATTGAAGAGTTGCGCTACAGGGCCCAGGAGCATGAGTTGCTGCCAGAACAGCGCAAGGAAAAAACCGTGATCATGCAGCGCATCCTGCGCAACGATGCACAGATTCGCTGCCTGGCCGAGCCATGGTTGGCGCAGTTTGAACATATGTTCGAAGGCCAGCCGCAGATGATGCACTGATGATGGTGTTGCAAAAACAAAGCCCCGCACAGCGGGGCTTTGTTTTTGGTGCTATTGTTTTATGAGCTGCTAGCGCTTGAATGAATAGGGTTTCAGGTATTTTTATATTTGAGTTGCTTATGAATAAAGCGCAAGCAGCTCTTCTGTTGATAGCAATTGCCCCGCCTACACCTGCATGTTCATGATGTCTGTATAAGCCTGCACCATGCGGTTGCGCACATGCAGCGTGGCCTGAAAGCCGATTTGCGCTTTCTGGATGGCCACCATCGTTTCTTCCAGGCTGACGGAGGGGTTCTCCAGTTGCACTTCCTGTTGCAGGTTGGTGGACTTGTTTTGTGCCGCACTGACCGATTGCAGCGCCCCCTTGAGGGCGCCTGAGAAGTCGGCTTCCTTGGTCTCGATGGAAGGCGCTGCGGCACGGCGCGCCAGGCCAGCGCCCGCCAGCGGGGCGGGAGAGCTTGAAATGCGAAGATCCATGGCAGTGTCCGGTGGGAATGGGGGATGACGCAATCCTAGTGGGGATGGGAGGCGGCCATCCGCGGGAATTGATGGTCAAATGCGCGGCTTATCCAGCGAACATCGTGGGGTGTGCGCCCGAATAATCGACATCACGCCAGGATCGTCGCCGGGCCTGCCATACTGGAAAGCAAGATGTCCGCAGTTGTCGAAGCTCCCTTGACCCCCACCGCCAGCCCCACATGGCTGCAGCGGCTGTCCGCCATGGACCGGGCGCAGCGTATGCGGCTGGGTGTGGGTGTGGTGCTGCTGGTGGCCGCGGCCCTGGCTGCGGTGGTGCTGGGGCGCCAGCCCGACTACCGGGTGCTGTTCTCGAATCTGTCAGACAAGGATGGCGGCGCCATTGTGGCGCAGCTGTCGCAAATGAACGTGCCGTACAAGCATGCCGAGGGCGGCGGCGCGATTCTGGTTCCCTCCGACCGGGTGCACGATGTGCGCCTGCGCCTGGCGTCGCAGGGGTTGCCCAAGGGCTCGGTCTCGGGCTTTGAGCTGATGGAAGCCAACCGCTTTGGCATGACGCAGTTCCAGGAGCGGCTCAATTTTCAGCGGGGCCTGGAGGGCGAGTTGACGCGGTCCATCCAGGCGCTGTCTTCAGTGCAAAGCGCGCGTGTACACCTGGCGTTACCCAACCAGAACGGGTTCTTCCGCGAGCAGCAAAAACCCTCAGCTTCTATCCTGGTCGGCCTGTATCCTGGCCGTTTTCTGGACCGTGCCCAGTTGGCAGGCATTGTGCATTTGGTGGCATCCAGCGTGCCTGAATTGGCACCTTCGGCCGTGAGCGTGCTGGATGACACGGGCAAGCTGTTGTCGCAATCACCCGATGGTGGTGCCGGTAACGGTGTGGATGCGCAGCAATTGCAATACGTGCAACAGATCGAGCAGCAGTACACGCGCCGGATCATGGATATTTTGGAACCCGTGGTAGGACGGGACAACATCAAGGCGCAGGTGACCGCCGAGTTGGATTTCAGCCAGACGGAATCTACGTCGGAGCAGTACCGCCCCAACCAGACGCCGGATGCAGCCGCCATCCGCAGCCAGCAGGTACTTGAAAACAAAGAAACCGCGAGTGCGCAAACGGCCGGCGTGGCGGGGGCCGTGGCGAACCAGCCCCCGGCACCGTCGGCCGCGCCTATCAATGGCGCCAACCCGGCACCTGCGGCGGCGGGTCCGCTCGGGAGTGAAAAGGGCGCCGCCAAACGTGAATCCACCACCAACTACGAGGTGGACAAAACCGTGCGCGTAGTGCGGGGCAACAACTGGGCGGTTAAGCGCTTGAGTGCTGCCGTGGTGGTCAACTACCAGTCCTCCGAGGAAAAGGGAAAGACCATCACCAAGGCGCTGACCCCGGAGCAGATCGAGCAGATGACGGCGCTGGTGCGTGAGACCATTGGCTTCAACAAGGAGCGGGGCGATTCAGTCAATCTGATGAATGCGCAGTTCCGCATCGATGCGCCCACGGTGGACAATACCCCGCTGTGGAAGCAGCCCGAGACGATTGAGCTGGCACGCAGTTTCGCCTGGCCTGTGGGGATGTCCCTGTTTGCCGCGCTGGTTCTGCTGGGCCTGGTGCGCCCTGCGCTCAAAACACTGGGCAAGCCGCGAGCCATTCCTATGGCGGGCGGCCAGCTTGATGCTCTGGAGGCTGAGACCCCGCAGCGCCCAGCACTGCCTGCACCAGCCAAGAGTGGCGAGCCCGAGCAGGTAACAGCGGAGCAGCAGCGGCTGGAGGATGCGCGTGCGCTGGTGCGCCAGAATCCGATGGCTGTGGCCAATATTGTGAAAAACTGGGTCAACGGCGATATTGGCGGCTGACCCGCAGACTGAACGGCAAGAAGCACCATGGACGAGCAGGGTCTCAACGACGCCGCGATTTTTTTGATGTCTCTTGGCGAGGAGGAAGCCGCCGAGGTCTTCAAGCATCTGTCACCCAAGGAGGTGCAGAAGCTGGGGGAGACGATTGCCCATATGCGCAGTGTGTCCCGTGAGAAGGTCGATCAGGTTGTCAGTAAATTCTCGAACGCTGCGGCGGCACAGAGTCTCCTGGTGTCTGATACGGGCAACTACGTGCGTGCGGTGCTTAAGCGCGCACTGGGGGATGACAAGGCGGGTTTGCTGATTGACCGCATTTTGCAAGGTGGGGATGTCTCGGGCATCGAAAGCCTGAAATGGATGGATCCACTCTCCGTGGCCGAGCTGCTGCGCAACGAGCATCCCCAGATCGTGGCGGCGATTTTGGTGCACCTGGACCACGAGCAGTCGGCCGCCGTGCTCATGCAGTTCACGGATCGCCAACGCAGCGAAGTGTTGTTGCGCGTGGCCACGCTGGAGGGTATTCAGCCCACGGCGCTCAAGGACCTCAACGAGGTGCTCTTCAAAGTGCTGGCGGGCGGCGACAAGATTCGCAAGGCTTCGCTCGGTGGCGTCAAGACGGCGGCCGAGATCATCAACTTGCTGGGCTCGAACGTCGATACCGTGGTGCTCGAATCGATCCGCAGCCACGACCCCGATCTGGCGCAGAAGATCATGGACAAGATGTTCGTGTTCGACGATGTGGCCAAGCTCGACGACCGCGCCATCCAGACCGTGCTCAAGGAAATTGCGTCGGAGACCCTCATCGTGGCCCTCAAGGGAGCGGTGCCCGAGTTGCGTGAACGCTTTCTTTCGAACATGTCGTCGCGCGCCGCAGAAGCCCTGCGCGAAGACCTGGAGTCGCGTGGCCCCATGCGTCTGTCTGAGGTCGAGGCGCAGCAGAAAGAAATTCTCAAGACCGTGCGGCGTTTGTCAGATGAAGGTCAGATCGTGATTGGAGGCGGTGGTGACGACGCATTCGTCTAAAGGCCGCCTCTATGCCCGCTTTATTCCGAGCGAGGAAGTTGGCGATGTGACCCAGTGGCGGTTTGGTTCCGTCGATGGTTCCGACGCCAAGGCGGAGGTGCCCGAGGAAGAGGTCCCGGTCGAGGTGGAACTGGACGAGGCGGCCCGGCAGGAGCTGCTGGAGCAGGCTGGCGAGGAAGCGTTTGCCAGGGGGCAGGAGCAGGGCGCCGCACAGGCAGCGCTGCAATGGCAGCAGCGCATGGACGACTACATCGCCGGTCAAGGCCAGGAGGCGGCCCAGCGGATCGATGCGCTGGTGCAGACCCTGCAGGCGCGTTTGCAGGACCTGCAGCAGAACATGGCGCAGGAAGTGCTGGAGTTGTCCTGCGAGATTGCACGCCAAGTGGTGCGGCAGGAGTTGCGCAGCAACCCCCAGGCGCTCAAGCCCGTGGTGCAGGAAGCGCTGGGCATGCTGGTGGACGATGGGCGGCCTGCGACGGTGCGCCTGAACCCTCAAGACCACGCGCTGCTGGCCGACGCGCTGGGGCAGCAGATGGCGGCAGCATCCGTGCAGTGGGTGGCCGATGCCGCTGTTCCGCCAGGTGGTTGTCTGGCGGAGCAGGCCGGCACGGTGGTCGATGGCACGCTCGAAAAACGCTGGCAGCGCGCTATTGCCCCGCTGGGCCTGGCGTCCGCCTGGGAGGAGACACCACATGACGACGACCATTGAGACACCAGCACCTTGGTCGCGCTACCTGGCCGATGCACGGCGTAGCGTCGCAGAGCCGCATGCTCTGGAGACGCGCGGCACACTGACGCGGCTCACAGGACTGGTGCTGGAAGCGGTCGGTATCCGCGTTCCGGTGGGATCGCAGTGTCTGGTGCAGCAGCCCGGCCACGACCCGGTGCTGTCCGAAGTGGTGGGTTTTTCAGGAGACCGTGCGTTCTTGATGCCGGCCGGCGATATCCATGGTCTCTCCAGTGGCGCCAGCGTGGTCCCTGCTCTGCCTTATGTTCCCGTACCCAGTTTGGATGAAACGGGTGTGCGGCGTGCGTTTAGCCGTGTGGGTAGCTTGCGCGTACCGCTGGGCGAGGGCCTGTTGGGCCGCGTAGTGGATGCCCAGGGGATTCCTCTCGACCATGGCGGCCCCTTGCAGGACGTGGTGGCTGAGGCCATGGACCGGCGGCAAATCAATGCCATGGACCGTGACCCGGTGCGTGAACCCATGGATACCGGGGTGCGCGCTATCAATGCGTTGTTGACCGTGGGACGAGGGCAGCGGCTGGGCCTGTTTGCCGGATCAGGTGTGGGCAAGAGCGTGTTGCTGGGCATGATGGCGCGCTACACGCAGGCCGATGTGATTGTGGTGGGCCTGATTGGCGAGCGGGGCCGCGAAGTCAAGGAGTTTGTCGAAGACATTCTTGGTGCCCAGGACCGTGGCCGTGCCGTAGTGGTGGCCGCACCTGCCGATGCGCCGCCGCTTCTGCGAATGCAGGGGGCCGCGTATGCCACGGCGGTGGCTGAGCATTTCCGAGACAAAGGCAAACACGTGCTTTTACTCATGGATTCCCTGACACGGTATGCCATGGCGCAGCGCGAGATTGCTTTGGCCATCGGAGAGCCTCCGGCGACCAAGGGCTATCCGCCATCGTGTTTTGCCAAGCTGCCTCAACTGGTGGAGCGCAGCGGCAATGGCCTGCATGGGGTGGGCTCCATCACCGCTTTTTATACGGTGCTGTCTGAAGGCGATGACCAGCAAGATCCTATCGCCGATGCGGCACGGGCCATTCTGGACGGGCATATCGTGCTGTCCCGTGCCTTGGCAGAGACAGGACATTTTCCGGCCATCGACATTGAACAGTCGGCATCGCGGGTCATGCATAACGTGGTTTCGCAAGAGCATTTCGAAGCGGCGCGACAGTTCCGTGCCATTTATTCGCGTTATCAGAAGAGCCGTGATCTG
>JAUYGP010000691.1 GCA_030690515.1 Giesbergeria sp. | reverse complement strand
GCACACCGTGGGCGGCTGCAACCTGCAAAGCGGCGACCTTCTGGGCACCGGCACCATCTCGGGCCCCACACCGCAGGAAGCGGGCGCGCTGGTCGAGCTGAGCCGCGCGGGCGCGCAGCCCCTGGTGCTGGCGGAAACGGGCGAAGAACGCGCCTTTCTGGCGGACGGCGACACCGTCATCCTGCGCGGCTGGTGTGAAAAGTCCGGCGCCGCGCGTATTGGCTTTGGCGAATGCCGGGGCACAGTGCTACCGGCCCACGCCCCCACAGCGGCGGGCTGAGACCGCTGTTCTAGCGGCTGTAGACGGACCCCGCCAAAGGCCTGTTTCGCGTAGCATCGCGGCCATCGTTACACGGAGGGAAGCAGCATGGGAATGTTTGACTGGCAGGAGAAGAGCGCCGATGTACTGGCGCAGGGCGGCGTAATCGGCCCGGACGAGCGTCTGCCCTGGCCGCAGACGGCCATGATGGGTGTGCAGCATGTCATCGCCATGTTCGGTGCCACGGTGCTGGCGCCCATCCTGATGGGGTTTGATCCGAACCTGGCCATTTTGATGAGCGGGATTGGCACGCTGATCTTCTTCGTCGTCACGGGCGGCAAGGTGCCCAGCTACCTGGGTTCGAGCTTCGCCTTCATCGGCGTCGTCATCGGTGCCACGGCGTACGCGGGCCAAGGCCCCAACGCCAACCTGGGCGTCGCCCTGGGGGGCATCGTGGCCTGCGGCCTGCTCTATACGGCCATCGGGGTCATCGTGCAGATGGTCGGCACCGGCTGGATCGAGCGCGCCATGCCCCCCGTGGTCACCGGTTCGGTGGTGGCGGTGATCGGCCTGAACCTGGCCGGCATCCCCATCAAGAACATGGCGGCCAGCAATTTCGACAGCTGGATGCAGGCCGTCACCTTTGTCTGCGTGGGGCTGGTTGCCGTGCTCACCCGTGGCATGGTGCAGCGCCTGCTGATTCTGGTGGGTCTGATCGCGGCCAGCATCATTTACGCCGTGCTCACCAACGGCATGGGTCTGGGCAAGCCGCTGGACCTGTCGGCCCTGATGGCGGCCCCCTGGTTCGGGCTGCCCGGCTTTACGGCGCCTGTGTTCAGTGGCCCGGCCATGCTGCTCATCGCACCGGTGGCCATCATCCTGGTGGCGGAAAACTTGGGCCACATCAAGGCCGTGACCGCCATGACAGGCAAGAACCTTGACCAGTACATGGGCCGCGCCTTTATCGGTGACGGCATCGCCACCATGGTCAGCGGCGGCGCAGGGGGCACAGGCGTGACCACCTACGCCGAGAACATCGGCGTGATGGCTGCGACCAAGATCTACTCCACCGCCGTGTTCCTGGTGGCCGCACTGATCGCCGTGCTGCTGGGTTTCAGCCCCAAGTTCGGCGCCGTGATCCAGACCATCCCACTGCCGGTGATGGGCGGTGTCTCCATCGTGGTGTTCGGCCTGATTGCCGTGGCGGGCGCCAAGATCTGGGTGGACAACAAGGTCGATTTCTCGCAGAACAAGAACCTCATCGTCGCCGCCATCACGCTCATCCTGGGCACGGGCGATTTCACCCTCAAGTTCGGCCAGTTTGCGCTGGGCGGCATTGGCACTGCGACCTTTGGCGCCATCGTGCTGTACGCCCTGCTCAACCGCAAAAATAGCTGAGGTTCGGCCGGGGCACCCACGGCCCCGGCCATCCCGGTTTCAAGCCAGGAACTTGCCCGCAGAGCCGAGCACACCCAGGTCGATGTAGCGCGAGCCCACATAGGGCGCCTGGCCGCAGTAGTCGACCACAAAACCACCCATGTCCCAGTTGCGGATACCCGCCAGCGCGCTGCGCAGCTTGGAGCGCGTAGGGTCGCTGCCGGCGCGCTCCAGGCCTTCGGCCAGCACGCGCATGTTCACATAACCTTCAAGGCTGCCCAGGCCAAACTCCTGCTGCCCGCGCACTTTCATGGCGGCCTGGTAGTCGCGTACCACGGCGTTTTTCCCCTTGTTCGGGTCGGGCATAACCATGGTCACAGCCAGGCCACGGCCGGTCTCACCCAATTGCTTGTAGGCGTCGCCGGTCAGCGAGGCACTCACACCCGCCATCAGCACGCCCGGCAGCACTTTGCGCAGCCCACGCACCAGCGGCACCGTGGCGGCACCGGCGGTCACCAGCAGCACGGCAGAGGGGTGCGCCGCATCCACCTGCGCGAGCACAGCGTCCAGGTTCTTTCCATCGGTGGCCAGCGCGGCCTGCACCGAGGCCTTGCCGCCTGCAGTCGCCAGCGCGCGGTTGGCGTCTTCGAGCAATTCGCGGCCATAGGCGTTATCCAGGAAAACGATGCCGATCTCCTTGACGCCCATGCCCATGAGGCGCTGCACCAGGCGCTGCACCTCCTCGGTGTAGCTGGCGCGCACGTGGAACACGTTGCGCGCGTTCTTGCGCAGCGACGAGGCCCCAGTCAGCGGCGCCACGTAGGGAATGCCAGCCTCTTCCACCATCGGCAGGATGGCGGTGTTATTGGGCGTGCCCACGCACGAGAACAACGCAAAAGCCGAGCCTTGGCCCAGCATCTGCTTGACGTTGTCGATGGTGCGCTGGGGGACGTAGCCGTCATCCACCATGTTGAGCTGCAGCGCACGGCCGTGCACACCCCCGCGTGCGTTGATCTGGGCGATGGCTGCCTCGGCGCCTTGGCGCAGGTCGGAGCCAAAACCAGCCAGCGGCCCGCTGAGAGCGGCCGAACACCCGATGGTCAGCGACTTGCCGCTGATGCCCCCCTCTTGGGCGAGTGCGTTGCGAAGAAAGGCGGGGGCCGCAAGGGCTGCGGTGGTAGACAAGACAAACTGGCGACGTTGCACGGGGCGGGCTCCGGATATAAAGAAGGTCAGCAAAGGGCGTCCCGGAGGGCTGTGCACACGGCGTAGCATCCGGGAAAACCCTTAATTTTGATGTATTTCTTGTGACAGCGGTAGACGCCGCCCCCCAACGCACCATGACGATCTGGAAAAAGCCCATCAGCCTGGAAGCCTGCAATCAGACGAGCGAGAACACCGCCGTCACGCACCTGGGCATCGAATTCACCGAAATTGGCGACGACTACCTGCGCGGGCGCGTACCCGTGGACGAGCGCACGCGCCAGCCCTTTGGCCTGCTGCACGGGGGCGTGAGCGTGGTACTGGCCGAAACGCTGGGCTCCATCGGCGCCTTCTACGCCAGCCCCGAAGGCCACCGCGGCGTGGGCCTGGACATCAACGCCAACCACCTGCGCGCCGCCACCAGCGGCTGGGTGACAGGCACGGCGCGGCCAGTGCACATTGGCCGCACCACGCAGGTGTGGGCGATTGAAATGGTGAACGACGCGGGCGAATTGACCTGCGTTTCACGCATCACCATGGCGATGCTGGCGCCGCGCTGAACAGGAAATTTGAGCCGAATTGGCTGCTAGCGCTTGTAAACAAAGCACTAAAAGCTATCGTTTTGGAAGCGCTTTTAGTACAAATATTGGAAAAATCTGCATATTGCTGGGTCGAGCCCAGGAAACACGGCGAGACATGAAAAATGTCGAAATCACCATCACGCAAGGCGAAGACCACAGCGCTAGCACCGCTATCGCCAGCAACCGTACGCGATGGCACGCTCGTCTCGTGGTTGGTGGACGAATGCGTCAAACGCTTCAACGGTCAGCCCGCATCCGACGAAGCCACCCACAGCTGCACCTTCGATTCCCTCAACCTATCCGGCGCCGCTGGGGCCACCAAAATCACGGTGGCGCACGGCACAATGACCTGTATTGATTTCTTCTCGCTGCTGAAGATGCCCAAGCGCTGGAAGATCGCCAACAAGGCCTTTCGCAGGTAGCCAACGGTGGGGTAGGAGCGAAGCCGTGGTGCCGCTGAACTGCGTGCTCCGTTTGCACCAGTCCCGTATGGGTCACGTTATTTATGCAAGACATCCCCAACAGTTTCTTCAGGCCCGGACCGTATGCAGTAACGGATTTTGCGGTGCCGTTCCGAGGCCACCTGCTGATGGGAGATCGCTGGACGCCGCCCGATATCGCAGGTACAGCGCTCCTTCTTCATGGCGGCGGCAGCTCATCAGTTGCGCGCTTCCAAGCGCTTCGTGCGCTCCTCTATCAGCGCCATATTGAAACGCTCGCGTTTGACTTCATCGGCCACGGACGCACTGGCAGCGCCCAGCTGGGCACCACACTTGATGAACGGGTTCAGCAAGTGCTAGCGGCAACGCAATATCTCCACCTGAACCCGTCAGCGCTCACGCTGATAGGGTTCAGCATGGGTGCGTATGTGGCGGTAAGAGCGGGGGCTTTGCTTGGCGTTAGTCACCTGTGCCTAGCGATTCCTGCGGCGTACACCCCACTTGCTTACACCACACCCTTTGGACCTCTATTCAGCCAACTGCTGCGGGCTGAGCGAAGCTGGGCCGACTCGGATGCCTTTGATCTCGTACGCGCCTACACGGGCCACCTGCTGGTGGTGTCTGCCGAAGAGGACGCAGTGGTTACTGCGGAAATTTCTCTCCGGTACGTGTCAAGCGGCCAGCACTGCGCTTCGCGCGCGCATCACGTCATTGAGCGGTCGGGCCACGACCTCATCGCGCACTTTGAACAAGAGCCACAAGCACGAGCAGCGGCCTACGCAGCCATCGCGTCGCTGTGCCTGCGGGGTGTCGCCTAAAGTTTCTTGCGAGTGGGCCTCGCCCCTTTTAGGCGTGCACGCGGCAGCCAATCCCCCCGGCTTTCTATTCCGACTCACTGCGCGCCAGACGCTCGCTCCTCCAATACACGTCATCACCGCCATCCATGCGGTTGAGCACGCGCGAGAGCACGAACATCAGGTCCGACAGGCGGTTAAGGTAGTGGCGCGGCGCCTCGCGCACCGCTTCCTGGCTGCCCAGGGCGACCACGGCGCGCTCGGCGCGGCGGGCCACAGTGCGGCAGATGTGGGCCTGCGCGGCGGCGCGGGTGCCGGCGGGCAGGATGAATTCCTGCAGACGCGGCAACGCGGCGTTGTGGATTTCGAGCGCCTGGTCCAGTTGCAACACAGCCGCTTCCTTGAGCAATTCAAAGCCCGGGATCGACAGCTCGCCCCCCAGGTTGAACAACTGGTGCTGCACGTCGATCAGCAACT
>JAUYGP010000687.1 GCA_030690515.1 Giesbergeria sp. | reverse complement strand
GTAACCCCCCCTCAAGGAAACTGCCATGAGCAACCCCCAAGTCGAACTGCACATCACCGGTTACGGTGTCATCACCCTCGAACTCGACGCCGACAAGGCCCCCAAGTCGACCGAGAATTTTCTGGCTTATGTGAACAAGGGCCACTACAACAACACCGTTTTCCACCGCGTCATCCCAGGCTTTATGGTGCAAGGCGGCGGTTTTGAGCCCGGCATGAAGCAAAAGGACTCTGACGCACCGATTGCAAACGAAGCCCAGAACGGCCTGAAAAACGCCAACTACACCGTGGCCATGGCACGCACCAGCGACCCGCATTCGGCCACCGCGCAGTTCTTCATCAACGTGGCCGACAACGGTTTCCTGAACCACACCGCTCCCTCGGCCCAAGGCTGGGGCTACGCCGTGTTCGGCAAAGTCGTCGGTGGTGCCGACGTCGTGGACAAGATCAAGGCCGTAAAAACGGGCCGCTCGGGCTTCCATGACGACGTGCCGAAGGAAGACGTCGTGATCGAAAAGGCCGTCGCGCTCTGATCACACGGTTTGCCCCGTGACCCCGACCGTGCCCCGGTTCGAGGAGCTGCTTGCTCCTGCGCACTGGCGCACGGTCGATTTCATTTCCGACCTGCACCTACAGGCCGCAGAGCCCGCTACCGTGGCCGCATGGCGGCACTACCTGCACACCACAACAGCCGATGCGCTGTTCATCCTGGGCGATCTGTTCGAGGTCTGGGTGGGCGACGACGCCCTGATCGAGCCGGACAGTTTTGAGGCCGAAGGCTGCGCCCCGCTGCGGGCTGTAGCCCAGCGCATGCCCGTGTACTTCATGCATGGCAACCGCGACTTTCTCGCGGGCCCCGCATTTCTGGCCCGCTGCGGCATCACCGGCCTGGCCGATCCGACCGTCCTCGTTTTTGGCAACCAGCGCCTCGTGCTAAGTCACGGCGACCTGCTCTGCCTGGACGATATGGACTACCAGCGTTTTCGCGTGGAGGCGCGCAGCAGCGCCTGGCAGCAGCGCTTTCTGGCCCAGTCCCTGGCGCAGCGCCGCCAGCAGGCGCGCGGTATCCGGCAGGAGAGCGAGGCGCGCAAGCAGTCCGGCGCCTCCTATGCCGACGTCGATGGCCCCGCCGCTATCGCCTGGCTGCAGGCCGCCCAGGCCAGTACCTTGATCCACGGCCACACCCACCGCCCGGCCGATCACCACCTGTCGCCTGACCTACAGCGCGTGGTACTCAGCGACTGGGATGCTGCAGCCCACCCGCCGCGCGCCGAAGTGCTGCGCATGACCACTGCCGGACTGGAACGTATCGCTATCGCCCCCAAGTGATGGCCATGCCCGCTTTCTGGAACCGCCTGCGCCGCAGCCTGCGCGCCACCCTGGCCCCTGTCCCCGATATTTCGGCCACGCTGTGGCTGCAAACGCTGCAGCGCACCCCTTTTCTGGCGGCGCTACCACTGCATGACCAGGCCAAGCTGCGGGCCCTGAGCGCCCTGTTCCTGCACCACAAGCAGTTCCACGGCGCACACGGCCTGGTGGTCACCGACGCCATGGCCATTGACATCGCCGCACAGGCCTGCCTGCCGCTGCTGCACTGGGGCGACGCAGCGCAGGCGCTGGGCTGGTACGACGACTTTGTGACCATCGTGGTGCACTCCGGTGAAGCCGTGGCGCGGCGCGAGCGCATGGACGAGGCGGGCGTAGTGCACCACTACACCGAAGTGCTGGCAGGCGAAGCCATGGAGCGCGGCCCCATCATGCTGAGCTGGCAGCATGTGGAAGACGCCGCCCACAACGCACACCAGGGCAGCAACGTGGTGGTGCATGAATTTGTCCACAAGCTGGACATGCGCAGCGGCCAGGCCAACGGCTGCCCTCCCCTGCCTGCGAGTTTTTTGGGCACGCACAGTGCCCGCGCAGCGCACGAGGCCTGGTGGGCTGCCTGGGAGCCCACCTATGCGCAGTTCCGCGAAGCGGTCATCAAGGCCGAACGCTTTGGCGCCCACAAACCCTGGCTGGACGCCTACGGCGCCACGGCCCCGGCTGAATTCTTTGCAGTGGCCTGCGAGGCGTATTTTGTGAACCGCGAGCGCTTTGCGCTGGAGTTTCCGGGGCTGGTGCCGGTGCTTGATGCTTTCTTTCGGTCTGCAATCTAGTGTCCTGAGTTAGAAGTTGGCTGAAGAAAAAAAGATGTCGAAATCATCGTCAGGCAAGGCGCAAACCGCAGCGATAGCCATTGCTATCGCGAGGATTTGCAACGCAGCATGGCGGTGATTCTCGGCATCTTTATGAAACAAATTTCCAACTCAGGACACTAGGTCTGCGCAAACTCACAATGCATACGAAGACACAAGAACTCAGCTACGCGGCCGCGATCGCTACAGAGATTCAAGCCTTGCGCGATTTCTCAGAGCTGTCTTCGGACTGGTTCTGGGAGCAGGACGCCCAATTCCGGTTCACCCGATTTTTTGGCACTTCGACAGACAAGCTGCGGCGCAAGCAGAGCGACTTTTTGGGCAAGCGACGCTGGGACATGCCGATCCACGGCATCACGCCCGAGCAATTGGCCGAACACATCCGCACCTACGAACGGCATGCGCCTTTCCGCAGTTTCGACTACGAAATACCGGGCGAGGGCGGCGTCATCCAGTATTACTCGATCAGCGGCACGCCGGTTTTCGATGCGCAGGGGGTTTTCACCGGCTATCGCGGTGTCGGCCGCAACATCACCGAGCTGCGCCTGGCCGAACTGGCGCTCAAGGAAAGCGAACGGCATCTGTCACAGATCGTCGATGGCAGCTCCATCGCAACCTTTGTCATTGATACAGAACACCGGGTCACGCACTGGAACCAGGCTTGCGCACAGTTGACCGGGCTCAGCGCCTGCCAGATGGTCGGCACCACGGACTCCTGGCGCGCCTTCTACTTGGTGCCCCGCCCCTGCCTGGTCGACCTGGTTGTTGACGGCGCCAGCGATGCTGCGTTGGCAGAGCACTATCCCCAGTTCCGCGACTCCACGCTGCTTGCCAGCGCTGTAGAAGCCGATGGCTTCTTCCCGCACATGGGAGAAGAAGGCCGCTGGCTGTACTTCACCGCAGTTCCCTTGC
>JAUYGP010000686.1 GCA_030690515.1 Giesbergeria sp. | reverse complement strand
CCGACTGGGGGCAGTAGCCGCAGTTTTCGGGGCACCCACCTGTTTTGACCGATAGCAGCGCCGCCAGCTCGATGTCGCCCGCAGGCCAGTGCTGGCGGTGCACCGTCTGGGCTTCAAACAGCAGCTCTAGCAGGGGTTTGTCGAGCAGGGCCTGCACGGCGTCCACTGTCCAGGGGCCCTGGAGGGCTGGCCTTTGCACGGGCAGATGCACCTGCACGGGTTGATGGTTTGATGGGGTTTGCATGGAGATTTCTTTACGGGTGAAGGGGGCTTGGCTGCGATCTAAAAGTTACAAATTGCGCCAGTATTTTTTGATATTGGCTTATCAGATTCAGGGAATTTTGCCTTCTGAATCCGCTTGAATCTGGACGAAGAAGTAACAAATGCTGCCAAACAAAACCCATCGCAAACGCCATCTTTCGACCACCAGGTAGCCGAAAGATGGCGGCTGATAGACGCACGAACGGCGCCGTAGCAGCAGCGCAGCGCGTCAGCCTAGCGCCGCAATGATGTCCGGGGGCGCCTGCACCAGCTCGATCAGTACGCCCTCGCCCGCAATCGGAAACTCGTCATTGCTTTTGGGGTGCAAAAAGCAAATGTCATAACCCGCCGCACCCTTGCGAATGCCACCGGGTGCAAAGCGCACGCCCTTTGCGGTGAGCCATTCCATAGCGGCCGCCAGGTCGTCGATCCACAGGCCGATGTGGTTGAGCGGTGTGGTGTGCACGGCAGGCTTTTTGTCGATATCCAGCGGTTGCATGATGTCCACTTCCACCTTCCAGGCGCCCTGCCCCATGGCCAGGATGTCCTCGTCCACGTTCTCGCGTTCACTCTGAAAAGTTCCGGTCTGCGTCAGGCCCAGCATGTCTACCCACAGGGTTTTCATACGCTGCTTGTCGGTGCCGCCAATGGCCACCTGCTGGATGCCCAGCACCCGGAAAGGACGTTGTTCGTTCGTATGTGTCATGGATATTCTCCGGTTAAAGACGCGCTGACCGCTCTAATTTTGATAGCTACTGGCGCTTGATAGATAGGCTATAGAAGCC
>JAUYGP010000659.1 GCA_030690515.1 Giesbergeria sp. | reverse complement strand
AAGAACTGCTCAATGGTGCGTGTTTCGATCAGGCCGTTGGCCTTGAGGCCACGGTAAATGTCCTGCGCGAGCTGGTGGTTCTCGGGGGCGTCGGTGCTGTGCCAGTTATCGAACTCGATGTGAAAACCATCGAGGTACTGCTTGCGCCCGGCGGCGATATCGGCCACGAACTGCTGGGGAGTTTTGCCCGCCTTCTCGGCGGCAATCATGATGGGGGCACCGTGCGTGTCGTCGGCCCCGACAAAATTCACCGCGTTGCCCAGCATGCGCTGGGTGCGCACCCAGATGTCGGCCTGGATGTACTCCATGATGTGGCCGATGTGGAAATGGCCGTTGGCATACGGCAGGGCGGTGGTGACGAAGAGTTTGCGTGCGGACATCGGTGCGGCTTTCTGGCGGAACCCGCGATTTTAGGCGCTTGCCTCCTCGCCCCGCGTGGGCAGGGGCGCGCCAGTGTCATTCCAGCCAAAGAAGCGGCATACCGCGGCGCGCTGGGCAAGGGTGTCGGCCCGGCCCAGGGCCATCAGGTCGCGTGTATAGCCTTGCTCGAACAGCAGGTAGCTGGCCAGTGCTGCGCCGCGCACGTCCTGCATGTTGGCGGTAACGCCCAGGGCGCCCAGCATGGTGCGCACTGGGGCGGGCAGGTCGCCCACATGGCGTGCGGCCACGGCGTCCAGGCGCTGCGAAGGGGCAATCACCAGCAGTTCGATGGGCCGCAGCGCGCTGTTGCTGCGTGCCTCGGGAGGGATGAGGGCAATCGTCTGGTTGATGCGCTGCATGCGCTCCACATCGACCGACAGCGCATCCAGAAAAATGTTGGACAGCGCGTGGCCCGCAATTTGTGCCAGCGAAGGGTAGCCATTGGCCAGCACAGGCGCGCCCTCGGTTTTGGGCTCGTGCATGCGCCCTGCGCCGACCACCAGAATGCGCTCGGCGCCCAGGTGGATGGCCGCCGCGATGGGTGCGGACTGGCGCATGGAACCATCGCCAAAATATTCGGTGCGATCGTCCACATCAATGGCCGTGGCCGGGAACACGAAAGGAATGGCAGACGAGGCCAGCAGATGCTCGTGCGTGATGCGGTCGCGCACGGCGCGGCGCTGCGAGCGCACCCAGGGGTCGAGACGCGCGCCTGCTTCAAAAAAGGTGACATGGTCCCCCGAGCTGTAGCTCGACGCCGTGACGGCCAGCGCCTGCAAGTGGCCCTGGCGAATCAGGCGCGGCAGGCGCACCAGCGGCACCATCTTGATCAGCAGCTTGGCCAGGGGCGCGTTGTCCAGCAGCGAGCGCGGGCGCATGCGGCGCCATTTCGCCAGCACCCAGCCCAGGGACAGCAGCGTGAGCCAGCGCGCACCGCTGCGTGCCACGCTGAGCGAGTCGGCACGGTACACCTGATGTGCGTGGAAGTTGCCCCACACCCGTACGATGCGGCGCACGGCCCGGTCGAACTGGTCGGCGCCGCAGGCCAGCGCTGCGGCATTGATGGCCCCGGCCGAGGTGCCGGTGATGATGGGAAAAGGATTGGGCTCGTTGCCCGCGCCGCAGGCCAGGCGCAGGTCGGCAATGGTTTCCAGCACGCCCACTTGGTAGGCTGCCCGCGCGCCGCCGCCGGTCAGCAGCAGGCCGGTGCGGGGTGC
>JAUYGP010000647.1 GCA_030690515.1 Giesbergeria sp. | reverse complement strand
GCGATCTGGCTGACGGCGTCCTTGCCGTATTTGTCCTTCACATAGTCGATCACCCGATCACGGTTGGCCTGACAGAAGTCGATGTCAAAGTCGGGCATGGACACCCGCTCCGGGTTCAGAAACCGCTCGAACAGCAAGTTGTATTGCAAGGGATCCAGGTCGGTGATCTTGAGCGCATAGGCCACCAGCGAGCCCGCGCCCGAACCCCGCCCAGGCCCCACCGGGCAGCCATTGCTTTTGGCCCACTGGATGAAGTCACCCACGATGAGAAAGTAACCCGGAAAACCCATCTTGAGGATCGTGCCCAACTCAAACTCCAGCCGCTCCACGTAGCGCGTGCGCTGCTGATCGCGTGCTGCGGCGTTGGGGTACAAGTGCGCCAGCCGCGCCTCCAGCCCATCAAAAGACGCCACCCGAAAATACTCATCAATGGGCATGCCGCCGGGCGTGGGAAAGTCCGGCAGCTGCGGTTTTCCCAAAACCAGTGACAAATTGCAGCGCTGCGCGATCTCGGCCGTATTGGCCACGGCCGAAGGCACATCGGCAAACAGCGCTTCCATCTGCGCGGCGGACTTGAAATACTGCTCGCGTGTGAAGCGGCGCACGCGGCGGGCATTGCCCAGAATTTCCCCCTCGGCAATACAGACCCGCGCTTCATGCGCTTCGTAGTCCTCGGGGGCGGCAAACTGCACTGGATGGGTGGCCACCACCGGCAGGTTCAAGCGGGCTGCCAGCTGCACCGCAGCCACCACATGGGCTTCGTCTTCGGCGCGCCCGGCGCGCTGGATTTCCAGGTAAAAGCGGTGCGGGAACACGCCTGCCAGCCGCAGCGCAAGGTCGGCAGCACCAGTGTCATCTCCCCGCGCCAAGGCCTGCCCCACGGGCCCCGCCTGGGCACCCGACAGCGCAATGAGCCCTTCCCCCAGCTCCTGCAGCCATTGCCAGGTGCAAACTGCCAAGTTTTTGACCACATTGCGCGTCCAGGCGCGCGCCAGCAACTCCGAAAGGTTGAGGTAGCCCTGCGGGCCCTGCACCAGCAGCACCAGGCGCGTGGGTGCGGTTGTGCCCTCCCCTTCGAGCAGGATCTCGGCGCCGAGGATGGGCTTGACGCCCTTGCCGCGCGCTGCCTTGTAAAACTTGATGGCGCCAAACAGGTTGTTGAAATCGGTGATGGCCAGCGCGGGCTGACCATCGGCGGCGGCGGTGGTAACCACCTCGTCGATACGGTTGGTGCCGTCAACGACGGAAAACTCGGTGTGCAGGCGCAAATGGACAAACATGCAGGCATTGTAGAAAGGCCCCGGCCCTCCAACCCGCCACGATCACTTACCGAGGGCTCGGCTGAGCCGCGCCCGCTACAATGGCCCGCTCCAGACCTACGCCGCTCCCGGCTGCGGCGCCCCAGGAATTCTCTTGTTTTTTGCCAGAAAGCTGCCTGCCATGCTGCGTGCACCCATTGCGATTGTCCCTGTCCTGTTGGCTGCGAGCCTGCTTACTGCAGGCTGCTCCAGCACCCCGGAAGACAAGACCGCAGGCTGGACCACCGAGCGTATCTATGCCGAGGCCCGCGACGAACTCAATGGCGGCGGCTATGACAAGGCCGTCCCCCTGCTCGAAAAACTCGAAGGTCGCGCAGCCGGCACGCCACTGGCGCAGCAGGCCCAGCTAGACAAGGCTTACGCCCAATACAAGGGTGGCGAAAAAGCCCAGGCGCTAGCAACGCTGGACCGTTTCATGAAGCTGCACCCCGCCAGTCCTGCGCTGGACTATGCGCTCTACCTCAAGGGGCTGGTCAACTTCAACGACAACCTGGGCATGTTCTCGTGGCTCTCGCAGCAGGATCTGTCTGAGCGCGACCAGAAGGCAGCCAAGGATTCTTTCGAATCCTTCCGGGAGTTGACCACCCGCTTTCCCGAATCCCGCTACGCACAGGATGCGCGTTTGCGCATGACCTACATCGTCAACTCCCTGGCGCAGTACGAAGTGCATGTCGCGCGCTACTATTTCGAGCGCAGCGCCTACGTGGCTGCCATTTCCCGGGCACAAAGCGCGCTAGCGGACTACCAGGCCGTCCCCGCCACCGAAGAAGCGCTGTATATCCTGGTCCAGTCCTACGATGCCCTGGGCCTGACCCAGTTGCGTGACGACGCGCGCCGCGTCATGGAGGCCTCTTTTCCGCAAAGCCGCTACATGACGCACGGCCTCAAGGGCAAGAGCGATCCATGGTGGAAGCTCTGGTAAGCGCATCCAGCGCTTCCAAAAACTCTGGTTCGGACTGCAGCGGGCGCATAGACGGCAAGGCTGCCAATAATTGGCGACCATAGCCCTTGGTCACCAACCGCGTATCGCCAATGACCAGCACACCAGCATCCGATTCATGCCGGATCAGGCGGCCGGCTCCTTGCCGCAGCGCAACAGCCGCCTCGGGCAGCGAATAGTCCTTGAAAGCACGGCGCCCCGCCTGCTCGATGCGGTGTGACCGCGCCTTGACCAGCGGGTCATCCGGGGGAGGGAAAGGCAGCTTGTCGATCACCACCAGCTGTAGCGCATCGCCCGGCACATCAAACCCTTCCCAAAACGACGCCGACGCCACAAGAATGCAACCGGCCTGCCCCTGGTTGCTGCCCGTACGAAATCGGTCCATCAGGCGGTGCTTTGTACCCTGCCCCTGCACCAACACCTCCAGCGCTGCCGACCCATCGGCAAAACGCGCCTGCAACAGATCTCCCAGCAGGCGCAGGGCCTTGAGGGTGGTCGTCAACACCAGAGTGCGCCCGCCCAAACGCTGCGCTGCATCGCCCACCAGTTGCGCCAATTGCGGACTGTGCTGGGGGTCGGACGGCGCCACCAGGTTCCGCGGCACGTACACCGCCGCCTGGGCTGCGTAGTCAAAAGGACTCTCCACACGCAGTATTTCTGCACCCTGCAGGCCGCAGGGCTCTGTGAACCAGCGCAGCTGCGGGTCAGTGCCCAGCGTGGCCGAGGTAAAGATCCACGCACGCGCTCGCTCCATGCCCTCCACCGGACTGCTACCAGCCTCCGTGTCTTCACCCGCTGCCAAGGATCCTTGCAGCCGGGCACGCATCGAGACGGCAATATCGAGGGGCGCCTCCACCAACTGCAATTGGGTCCCTGCATCCACCCAGCGCACTGCATCTGGCGCGCACGGCCCGGCGAACTGCTCCAGGCTGGCCAGAATGGCGTTGCCGCGCTCCTGTAGGCGGCCAAAATCGGGCGCCATTTCGCACACCACCTCCAGCGACTGGAGCGCCTGGCGACAGGCTTGTGCCACCTGAGCTAATGCAGCATGCCAGGCAGGAGCAGAAAGGCCCTCCGGTATCTCGCCTTCCCAGGGCAGTCGGGTCGCAGGCCAGGCTTTGTCGGACAGCAAACGCAAGTCACGCGCCGCACGTTCC
>JAUYGP010000620.1 GCA_030690515.1 Giesbergeria sp. | reverse complement strand
CGTTTATCAAGGTCGAAGCCACCAAGTTCACCGAGGTGGGCTACGTGGGCAAAGATGTGGACGCCATCATCCGCGACCTGATGGAAGTGGCCGTCAAGCAAGAGCGCGAGGCCCAGGTGCGCCAGGTGCGCGCCAAGGCTGAGGACGCAGCCGAAGAGCGCATCCTCGATGTACTGGTGCCCACGGCGCGGGCCCCTGGTAGCGAGCCCCCGGCTGACAGTACGGCGCGCCAGGTATTCCGCAAGAAACTGCGCGAAGGGCTGCTTGACGACAAGGAGATCGAGATCGACCTGGCCGAATCCCGCCCGCAGCTTGAGATCATGGGCCCCTCGGGGATGGAGGAGATGGCCGAGCAGTTGCGCGGCGTCTTCAGCCAGATGGGCCAGGGCAAGCGCCAGGTGCGCAAGCTGGCGATTGCCGAGGCCCGCCGCCTGCTGATCGAGGAGGAGGCGGGCAAGCTGGTGAACGAAGAAGAGATCAAGCTGCGCGCCATCCGCAGTGCCGAGCAAAACGGCATGGTCTTCATCGACGAAATCGACAAGGTGACCGCCCGCCAGGAAACCAGCTCTGCAGATGTCTCCCGCCAGGGCGTGCAGCGCGACCTGCTGCCGCTGGTGGAAGGCACCACCGTGTCCACCAAGTACGGCATGGTCAAGACCGACCACATCCTGTTCATCGCCTCGGGTGCGTTCCACCTGTCCAAACCCAGTGACCTGATTCCCGAACTCCAGGGGCGGTTTCCGATCCGTGTGGAACTGGACTCGTTGTCGGTGCAGGACTTCGAGGCCATCCTCATGCAGACCGATGCCTCGCTGGTGCTCCAGTACCAGGCCTTGCTGGCCACCGAGGGCGTCACGCTGGACTTCACGGCCGAGGGCATCACGCGGTTGGCGAGCATTGCTTTCGAGGTGAATGAGCGCACCGAGAACATTGGCGCGCGGCGCCTGTCCACCGTGATGGAGCGTCTGTTGGACGAAGTGAGCTTCGATGCGGCCCACCGTTCGGGCCAGACCGTCGTGGTCGACGCCGCCTATGTCAATGAACGCCTGCAGGCTCTGAGCCAGGACGAAGACCTGTCGCGCTACATTCTTTGACCCCCATTGCCCGGGGAAGGCTGTGGCCCTGGAGCACCCCGCCGCATGCCGGGGGTGCTTGCAGTTGCTTCAGGTGTTACTTTCATTGGCGTGCCTAACTGCTTTCTGCATAACGGTTTTTGCCGTATGCGGACATGCAAACCCGCGCCTAAGTCCTTGATTTCATTGCAAGAAGTTGTTGCAAGCCCCCTTGCTGGATGGGTTTTTCCTGCTACAGTGCAAAGAAGTGCAATTTAGTGGTGAAAAGTGCCGTCCGCCCCTCGTTTCAGAGGGCGTGCCGGGTTCGTCGAACAGCAAGGGGTTTGAGCAGTGTTTCAAGGGGCTTCTTCGCTCAGTCTGGACGCGAAGGGTCGGCTTTCTGTGCCGACCCGGCATCGTGACGTCCTGAGCGCGACCGCCTCCGGCATGCTCACCATTACCCGGCACCCGCACGGCTGCCTGATGGTGTTCCCGCGCTCCGAGTGGGAAAAATTCCGCGAACGCATTGCGCAGCTTCCCATGTCGGCACAGGGCTGGAAGCGCATCTTCATGGGCTATGCCATGGATGTGGACATGGATGCCACGGGCCGTGTGCTGGTTTCACCCGAACTGCGCCAAGCTGCAGGGATCACCAAGGACGCCATCCTGCTGGGCATGGGCAACCACCTGGAGTTGTGGGACAAGACTGCCTACGAGGCCCAGGAGGCCAAGGCCATGCAGGATGCGATGCCCGATGTCTTCAGTGATTTTTCGTTCTGAGGGCACGTTGTGACCGACAAGCCTTCACACACCACCGTGCTGCTCGACGAGGCCGTCGATGCGTTGCTGGCTGCTGCTGGCGATGCGCCTGTCGGCACCTGGATCGACGCAACCTTCGGCCGGGGGGGGCATTCGCGGCGGATCCTCTCACGGCTATCACCGCAGGGGCGCTTGCTGGCGTTCGACAAAGACCCCGAAGCGATTCAAGAAGCAGCGCGCATCCCGGATGCGCGTTTTTCCATTCGGCACGAGGGATTCCGCCACCTGGCGGACCTGCCGGCCGCCAGTGCCGCCGGGGTGCTCATGGATCTGGGCGTGAGTTCGCCGCAAATCGACTCCCCGGAGCGGGGGTTTAGTTTTCGTTTTGACGGCCCGCTGGACATGCGCATGGATACCACGCGCGGTCAGAGCGTGGCCGAGTGGCTGGCAGACGCCGAAGTAGGGCAGATTGCGGAGGTGATACGTGAATATGGTGAAGAACGGTTTGCTGGCCCCATTGCAAAGGCGATTGTTGCTCGGCGGCAGGAAAGGGGGGCTCTCGCAACCACTGCAGAGTTGGCCGATCTCGTGGCTGGCGCGGTCAAAACCCGCGAACAGGGCCAGAACCCTGCAACGCGCACATTTCAGGCTCTTCGGATTTTCATCAACGCCGAACTTGAAGAGCTGCAACAGGCGCTAGAGGCCAGCCTGCAGGTGTTGCAGCCGGGCGGGCGGTTGGTGGTGATCAGCTTTCACTCGCTGGAAGACCGCATCGTCAAGCAGTTCATCGCCCGGCACTCCAAAGAGGTCTTTGACCGCCGCGCCCCCTTTGCCACGCCCCAGCCCATGCGGCTCAAGGCGCTCGATCGCACGAAGCCGAGTGCGGCCGAAGTGGCGGCCAATCCGCGCGCGCGCAGCGCCGTCATGCGCGTGGCAGAGCGCACCGAGGTTTAAGTCGTGGCGCGCGTGAATCTCTTGCTTTTTGCTTTGGTGATGGGCAGTGCCCTGTACCTGGTGCGCACGCAGTATGAGTCGCGTCTGCTCTACACCGCGCTGGACCGTGCGGTGGCCGATGCGCGCCGCCTGGAAACCGAGAACCAGCGCCTGCAGGTGGAAAAACGAGCCCAGGCCACACCGCTGCGCGTGGAAACGCTGGCGCGCGCCAAGCTGCAGATGCGCACCGCCACGCCTGCCATTACCCAGTACGTGACTGATCCGCTGCCCGCAAAAGTCCCCCCGGAGGCTCGTCCATGAGCCGCAGCGTGCTCTACACCTCCAGCCCCCTGCTGGCCAGCAAGACGCCGGTCTGGCGCAGCAAGTTCATCGTGGCGATGATCGCCCTGGGCTTTGTGGGCCTGGGCGCCCGGGCCGCCTATGTGCAGGTGGTGGGCAATGATTTCTTTCAGCGCCAGGGTGAGGTGCGCTTTGCACGCACCCTGGAGCTGCCAGCCAACCGGGGGCGCATCCTCGACCGCAATGGTCTGATCCTGGCGTCCAGCGTGCCAGCGGCCAGTATTTGGGCCATTCCCGAGGATGTGGATCAGGACAAGCCTGAAGTGCGCGCCAAACTCAAAGAGCTGGCGCGCCTGATGGGCATGCCGCTGGCTGAGCTGCGGCGCAAATTGGCCGACGAAGACAAGACCTTTGTCTGGATTCGCCGGCAGCTGGACTGGGACATCGGCCAGCAGATCGCCGCACTGGACATTCCCGGCATCTACCAGCGCAAGGAGTACAAGCGCCAGTACCCGGAAGGTGAGTCCGCTGCCCATGTCGTGGGCTTCACCAATGTGGAGGACAAGGGTCAGGAGGGGATGGAGTTGGCGTTCAACGACCTGCTGGCCGGCCGTGCCGGATCGCGACGCGTCATCAAGGATCGCATGGGCCGGGTGGTCGAAGGGGTGGGCGAAGTTGTGCCGCCGATGGACGGGCGTGACATGCAACTGTCCATCGACAGCAAGGTGCAGTTTTTTGCCTACCAGAAGCTGCGCGACCAGGTCATCGCTCTCAAGGCCAAGGCCGGTAGCGTGGTGGTGCTCGTTGCCGTCACGGGAGAGGTGTTGGCGCTGGCCAACTACCCCAGCTATTCGCCCGACAAGCGCCAGAACCTGACGGGAGAGCAATTGCGCAACCGCGCCATGACCGACACTTTCGAGCCCGGCTCGACCATGAAGCCCTTCACCATTGGCCTGGCGCTCGACACCGGCCGTGTCAAGCCCAGTACCCTGGTGGACACCACGCCGGGGCGCCTGACCATCACCGGCTCAACGATCTCGGACACGCACAACTACGGCGTGCTCACTGTCGAAGGCGTGATCCAGAAATCGAGCAACGTGGGCACCACCAAGCTGGCCATGCAGATGCCGGCGCGCGAGATGTGGGAGACCTTCTCTGCCGCCGGATTTGGGCAGAAACCCCATGTGGGCTTCCCCGGTGCGGTCAGTGGTCGGCTGCGCCCCTACAAGAGTTGGCGTCCGATCGAGCAAGCCACCATGTCCTACGGCTACGGCCTGTCGGCCAGTCTGTTCCAGATGGCGCGTTCGTACACCGTGTTTGCGCACAACGGCCAGATCATTCCCGCCACCATGCTCAAGAGCGCCATGCCCGCCGTCGGTGTGCCCGTGTTCTCACCCAAAACGGCCAACGAAGTGCGCAAAATGCTT
>JAUYGP010000598.1 GCA_030690515.1 Giesbergeria sp. | reverse complement strand
GAGAACGAATCGACCAGGCCAATCACCAACCCGCCCACGATGGCGCCCGGCAGGCTGCTGAAGCCCCCCACCACGGCGGCCGGGAAAGCCTTGAGCCCGATGAAGCCCATGTTGGCGTGCACGAAGGTGATGGGCGCCAGCAGCAGCCCGGCAATGGCCGCCACGGCTGCGGCCAGGGCCCACACCAGGCCGTTGAGTCGCTGCACCGGAATTCCCATGTAGTAGGCGGCCAACTGGTTCTGCGACGATGCCTGCATGGCGATGCCGAGCTTGCTGTACTTGAACAGCAGGAACAGCAGCACGCACAGCACGGCTGTGGCGGCAATGATGACGAATTGCTCGACATTGACCACCAGGGTGCCAAAGGTCCAGATCTCGTCCTTGTAGGGCACGGGCAGCACATAGGTTTCGGTGCCGATGCCCGGAATCATGGTGATGATGCCGCGCGCCGTGTAGCCCACACCAATCGTCAGCATCACGATGGAGAACGCGGGCTGGCCCAGGATGGGGCGCACGATGACCCGTTCGATCGCCATGCCAAAGAGGGCCATGCCCGCTATGGAACTGAGCACGGCCAGCCAGAAGGGAAACCCCATCAGTGTCATGCATGCCAGGCCGCCGAAGGCGCCCAGCATCATGAGTTCGCCTTGGGCAAAGCTCACGGTTTCCGTGCCTTTGTAGATCAGCACGAAACCCAGCGCGATGAGGCCATAAATGCAGCCTTGCGAAACACCGCTAATGACCAACTGCAAAAATTGCACGCTGTTGACTCCCTGTTTTGTGAATGCGTCCCGGTTTATAGCGGTGCATGCCGGGCTTGTCGCTAAGGGTTTTCCGGCGGACCGGCACTCAGCCTGTCCCGCAAGCGACTAGGGTATGTCCTGCCCAGGGCGTGCTGGCGTGGGTCAGTGCAGGGAAAAGCGGGTGCGCAATGCGGCCGCAAAGGCAGCAGTGCCGCATAGCGTGAGCGTGACGGTGTGCCGCGTTTGCACCGGTGCTACGGGCTCGATGGTGACCCGGCCGCTGGCCTCGTCGTAGCGCAACTGGTGTGGCGCAGCGCCTTCGTGCAGGGTCTGCAGGTCGTAGTCCCAGTCGCCGCCTTCATCCAGGGGTTGGCGGCGTCCGGCAAACTCCTGGTGGGCCCAGGTCAGCACCTGCTCCAGTTCCGCCAGCAAGGCGGGCAGGTGCTCGGGAGTGACGCTGGCCATGGCATCCCAGGTGCCCATGTCTGCGTCGTCTTCACTGTGGTCAAAATCGAGGTAGCGCAGGGCCATGGTGTCGCGGTCCAGAAAGACGCGCATTGTCCAGTAGAACCATTGAGGAAAGTACCCCTATGAGCGAAGAAACTCCCGTCCTGCAGGTGGAAGGCCTGGTGTTTGGCTACACCGGAAGGCCTGTGTTTGCGAACTGGTCCGCTGGCATGGGCCCGGGCGCCACCCTGCTGCAAGGGGACGAGAGCAGCGGCAAGACGACCTTGCTGCGCTTGCTGGCCGGGGAGCTGCCCGCCCAGGCCGGGCGGCTGGTGCTGCGCGGCGCCTCGCTGGCCGATGCGCCGCAGGCCTACCGGCAGCAGGTGTTCTGGGAAGACCCTCGCTCAGATGCCATTGACCCGCTGACGGTGCGCGACTGGCTGCAGGCCCGGCCCGCAGAGCATTCCGACTGGGATGCACAGGCACTGGCAGCGCATGTGCAGGGTTTTGGTCTGCAGGAGCATTTGGACAAGAACTTCTACATGCTGTCCACCGGCAGTCGGCGCAAGGTGCTGATGGCGGCGGGGCTCGCTTCGGGCGCACCGCTCACGCTCATCGACGAGCCGGTGGCGGGGCTGGACAACGCATCGCTGCGTTACCTGGGTCAGGCCATTGCCGCCACCGCTGCGCAGCCGGGCCGCGCCATCGTGGTCGCGCACTACGAGCCCTTGCGCGGCGTGCCCTGGCGCGCGGTGATTGCGCTCTGAGGCGCCTACATCGCCTTGAAAAGATGGGCGTAGAGGCGGCTGACGGCCAGTTTTTCAGGGCGCCCCTGTAGCGCAATGGAGAGCTTCCCGGCGTTGTCCCGCGCCACACTGCGGATGGCGCTGGCGCGCACCAGGGTGCCGCGGTGCACTTGCCAGAACACCTGCGGGTCGAGCTGGGTAGACAGTTCCTTGAGCGGCGTATGGACCAGGTACTCGCGCGTGGCGGTGAGCACGCGCACGTATTTGTCGGCTGCCTCGAAGTACAGCACCTCGGCCACCGGCACCATATGAATTTCGGTGCCGTGG
>JAUYGP010000597.1 GCA_030690515.1 Giesbergeria sp. | reverse complement strand
GTAAGCGCTGATAGCTATTAAATGCATAGCATTCCGTCGAATGAAAACGTGGTGTGCGCTCATTGATCGATGATGCGTCGGGCAAAGCGTTCGAGGTAATCCATCAACTGGTGGGCACCGGCCACGGCATGGTCTTCGCTGCCGGTGGCGATGCCTTGCGCCAGGTGCATGTGGGCGCGCGCGCCTTCGGTCACGTCGCCCTCATGCTGGTAGGCGTACCAGAAGCGGCGGCATTGCACGATGAGTGGGGCCACGCATTTCACGGCGGAATGGTTCTGGCTGGCCTGGTGCACCACGATGTCGAGTTGGTGGTCGGCCAGCATGTAGTCATCCAGGTCACCGCGCTCGGCTGCCTGCACCATGGCTTTGGCGCAATGCAGGATGGCGGCGCGTTGGGGTGCGGTGGCGCGGCGGGCTGCGCACGAGGCAATCAAGCGTTCGAGCGCGCGGCGTGTCTGGATCACATCCAGGTGGTCGGCCAGGTCAATGTTGGACACCTGCAGCCCCCGGCGTGGCAACTGCACGATGAGCCCGATAGACACCATGCGCAAGAGCGCCTCGCGCACGGGCGTGCGGCCCAGGCCGGTGCTGTCGGTAATGTTCGCTTCCACCACAGGGCTGCCCGGCTGCAGTTGCAGGGTGGAGATCATGGCCTCAATCGCGTCGTAGGCGACGTCAGCGGCACGCCGCTTGGGTTGCATGTCGGGGAGGAGTGGTGCAGTGGATGATGTCATGGACGGAGCAAACGGGGCAGGACGCACAAGGGATAGATCTTATGCGCCCGCCCTGCGCAGGGCCTGGTCAGAGTGATGCCCCGGCCTTGCGCAGATCGGCAATCTGCGGTGCCTTGGGCAGCCAGAGCTTGTCGAACTCGGCAATCAGGCCGTCGGGATTGAACGCCGACGCCGTATGGAACGCAATCGGAGTCGCTTTGAACTTGTCAATCAGACCGGCTTCGGTCGTGACGATGTCGTTGATCTGTGCGTCCAGCGACTGCGCCACCAGGCGGCGGATGAGTTCCTTGTCCTTGGCATCCAGCCCCTGCCAGATGCGACCCGAAACCAGTGGAGCAAAGGGCATGAACAGCGCATTCATCTGCAGCAGCGATTTGGCGACCTTGTCGAAACGCTGGTTCCACGAGAACTCGATGTCGGCCTCCAGGCCATCGACCTGGCCATTGCTCATGGCGTCAAACACCTGGGGCGTAGGGATGGGTGTGGGCGCCGCGCCCAGCATTTGGTAGAAGTCGCGGTACACCGGTGTGGGGTTGATACGCAGCTTCATGCCCTTCAGGTCGGTGGGTGTAGTCACATCCTTTGTAGCAAACACGGCGCGCATGCCGGTAATGCCCCAGCCCAGACCGATGGTGCCGGTCTCGCGCGGTAGCACTTCCAGCAGCTTCAAGGCCTGCGGCGTTTTGACCAGTTTGGCCACGGCGGGTGTGGAGCGCACCAGGTAGGGTGCATTGATGGCGGCCACGCTGGAGACGCGTGAGCCCAGCTCTGCTGCCTGAATCCAGCCCATGTCGAGCGCGCCCGATTGGAGTTGCTGCATCATCGCCGCCTCGTTGCCCAGCTGGCCCGAGTGGAACACCGTGACGGTAAGCCGCCCGTTGGTTTCCTTCTTTAGCGCCTCACCAAATTGCAGCGCGGCGCGGTTCCACGAGTGCCCTGCCGGCGTGATCAGGCCGAGGCGGAATTCCTTGGCCGAATCGGCGCGTACCAGCGAGGGGAACGCCAGGGGCGACGCGGCGGCAAAGGCCGCAGCAGAGGTCTGGATGAATTGGCGACGGGTAGGTGTCATGAAGGTCTCCGGAGGTGGGTCAGGGGTTGCAGTGGGAAAGGCAAGGCACAGCAGCGCAGGGCGCTACTTGATCAGACCGAGAGAGAGGCTGGGAAACAGCGACAACACCACCAGCGCTACGCAGCTGATGATGAAAAACGGCAGGGTCACGATGAACATCTTTCCGGGCTTGGCCCCGGTGACGGCGGACGCCACGAAGAAGCTCAAACCCACGGGAGGCGACATCAGGCCCAGCACGAGGTTGATGACGGCCACCACGCCAAAATGCCGGGGGTCGATGCCATAGACATCGGTGGCAATGGGCAGCAGGATTGGCACCGTCATGATGAGACCGGGGATGCCGTCAATCACCGTGCCGATGACCAGCAGGATGACGTTGGTCAGCAGCAAAAAAGTGACCGGGTCGTGCGCCACGGTCTGGATCCAGGCGGCCACCGCCTGCGGCACTTTGCCGTAGATCAGCAGCCACGAGAACACGGCGGCGGCGGCCACCAGAAACAGCACGATGGCCGAATACATGGCCGAGCGCAGCAAGATACGCGGCATGCTGCCAAAGGAAAATTCTTTGGTCACGAAGCGCCCCACCAGGGCCGCTGCCACGGCGCCCACGGCGGCGGCTTCGGTGGGGTTGGCAAAGCCACCCAGAATGGAGCCGACGATGACAATGGGGATCAGCAGCGTAGGGCTGGCGCTGATAGCGGTGCGGGCGCGCTGGCGCAAGGTGCGGTATTCGCTGCGCGGGTAGTCGTAGAAGAAGCCCATGCAGGCGATCACCACAAAAAACAGCAGGGTGAGCAGGATGCCGGGGATGATGCCGGCAATCAGCATGTCGCTCACGGCCACCTGGGCCAGTACGCTGTACACGACGAACATCACCGACGGCGGGATGATGGGCCCCAGCATGCCGCCGTAGACCGTGAGGCCCGCCGCAAAGGTTTTGTCGTAACCCTGTTTCTCCATCTCGGGCACCATCACCTGCGACATGATGGCCACCTGGGCCGTGG
>JAUYGP010000593.1 GCA_030690515.1 Giesbergeria sp. | reverse complement strand
ACACCAGTCCTATGCAGATCCGCCACGCTGTTCAGCACGTCAAGCGCCACCGCGCTTTGCTCGATGCAGGACAGGCCATGCCGGAAATTCGCGTCATTGCGCCAGGTCGCACCTACCGCGTGGACAGTGATGCCACGCATTCGCCCATGTTCCACCAGTGCGAAGGCCTGTGGATCGGCGAGAACGTCAGTTTTAAAGACCTGAAGGTCATCTTTACCGGGTTCTGCCGCACCTTCTTCGAGAGCGACGACCTGGTGCTGCGCTTTCGCCCCAGCTTTTTCCCGTTCACCGAGCCCAGCGCCGAGATCGATATCCAGTTCCAGGACGGCCCGCTGGCCGGCCGCTGGCTGGAAGTGGCTGGCTCTGGCCAGGTGCATCCCAACGTGGTGCGCAATATGGGGCTCGACCCCGAGCGATACATCGGCTTCGCCTTCGGCATGGGGCCGGATCGCCTCACGATGCTGCGCTATGGCGTGAACGATCTACGCCTGTTCTTCGACGGAGACATCCGTTTTCTGTCGCAGTTCCAGTAATGCAAAAAAGTGAGCTGCTAGCGCTTGGCTGTATTGGTTTTAAGGTCAATTTGAATCTGAAACGTATACCTGATAAGCGCAAACAGCTCTCTTTTCAAGAGCACGCCAAAGAAGTCTGACTATGCAATTTCCCGAATCCTGGTTGCGCGAATTCTGCAACCCACCCCTGACCACCCAAGAACTGGCCGAAACCCTGACCATGGCGGGGCTGGAGGTCGAAGAGCTGCAACCTGTTGCGCCGCCATTCACGAAGATCGTGGTGGGTGAGATCAAGGACGCCCAGCAGCACCCCAACGCCGACCGCCTGCGCGTGTGCCAGGTGGATGTGGGCCAGGGTGCGTTGCTCAATATCGTTTGCGGCGCGCCCAATGCGCGCGTGGGCATCAAGGTGCCGTGCGCCATGGTGGGCGCCGAATTGCCGCCCGGCGAAGATGGCAAGCCCTTCCTCATCAAGGTGGGAAAGCTGCGCGGCGTGGAGAGCGAGGGCATGCTGTGCTCAGCGCGCGAACTCAAGCTTTCCGAGGACCATGGCGGCCTGCTGGAACTGGCGCAGGACGCGCCGCTGGGCCAGGACATCCGCGCCTACCTGAATCTTGACGATACGCTGTTCACGCTCAAGCTCACGCCCAACCTGGCGCATTGCCTCAGCGTGTACGGCGTGGCGCGTGAGGTTGCGGCACTGACGGGCACCCCTCTCAAAACGCCCACTTTCCCCGCTGTTGCGGTCGCGCTGGACGATCAACTGGCTGTGAAAATCAGCGCACCCGACCTGTGCGGACGCTTTTCGGGCCGCATCGTGCGCAACGTCAACACCCAGGCCGCCACGCCTCAGTGGATGGTGGATCGTCTGGCACGCTGCGGCCAGCGCAGCGTGACCGCGCTGGTGGACATTTCGAACTATGTGATGTTCGAACTGGGCCGACCTTCGCACATTTTTGATCTGGACAAAATCCACGGCGGGCTGGATGTGCGCTGGGGCCGCCCGGGCGAACAGCTCAAGCTGCTCAATGGCAACACGGTTGAGCTCGATGAAAAGGTGGGGGTGATTGCCGACGACAGCCAGGTTGAGTCCCTCGCCGGCATCATGGGGGGCGATGCCACCGCCGTGT
>JAUYGP010000567.1 GCA_030690515.1 Giesbergeria sp. | reverse complement strand
AAACCGCCAAACACCACCGAATGCAGTGCACCAATGCGCGTGCAGGCCAGCATGGCAAAGGCGGCCTCGGCAATCATGGGCATATAGATGAGGACGCGGTCGCCCTTCTTCACGCCCAGCGACTGCAGGCTGGCCGCCATGCGCTGCACCTCGGCGTGCAGTTCGGCGAAGCTGTAGCTGCGCTCGGTATCGGTCTCGGTGGAAATGGCCACCAGCGCAGGCTGGCTAGCGCGGTCTTTGAGGTGCCGGTCTACAGCGTTGTGGCAGATGTTGGTGGTACCACCGACGAACCATCGTGCAAACGGTGGGTTGCTGTAGTCGCACACCTGCTGCGGTGGGGTCTGCCAGTCAATCAGTCGGGCCTGCTCGGCCCAAAATACATCGGGCTGGTCGATGGACTGACGATAAAAATCCGCGTAACTGCTCATGGTGTGGTCTCCTTGGCCTCGCACGCTGCCGAAAGGCAGGTTTTGAATTCATAATTATTCATGATGGGCTTGCTGGAAGCTGACTGGCACCACCACGCATCAGTCGCCGCAGCAAATACCCAGATCACGTGCCGTCTGCAAAGTATCGCTGTCCATGGGCACGCCCTTCATGCGCCCAGCCACCTCGGCCAGCGGCACATAGACTACGTTGGGAAACGACAGCGACACCATCACGCCTGACAAGCCCTCGTCCAGCGCACGCACGGCAGCGGTGCCAAAGCGCAGCGCGGCAAGTCGGTCAAACGCCGTCGGGCTGCCGCCGCGCAGCAAGTGGCCCAGCACCACGACCCGGGCATCCTTGCCGGTGCGGCGGGCCAACTCCTGCGCCACCTGCTCACCCATGCCACCCAGGCGTTCGGCGCGCCCAGCCTCGGCCGATGCCAGCACCGCACGCGCGCCTTGCTGCGGGTGCGCCCCTTCGGCCACGACCACAATCGAATACGAGCGGCTCAATGCATCGCGCTCCAGCACTTTGGCAACGACGGGCTCGAGATCAAACGGAATCTCGGGAATCAAAATGGCATGGGCGCCGCCCGCAATGCCCGCATGCAGCGATATCCAGCCCGCGTACCGCCCCATCATTTCAACCACCATGATGCGCTGGTGGCTCTCTGCCGTGCTGTGCAGGCGGTCCAGGCATTCGGTGGCAAAAGTCACCGCCGTATCGAAACCGAAGGTGGTGAAGGTTTTGTCTAGGTCGTTGTCGATGGTCTTGGGCACACCCACCACGCGCAAGCCCTTGCGGTGCAGTTCATGGGCGATGGACAAGGTGCCATCGCCGCCCACGGACACCAGGGCGTCAATACCTTCGCGCGCAAAACAGGCCAGCAGGTCGTCGGAGCGATCGCTCTCCCCCATGCTGCCGTCGGGCAGGCGGGTCGGAAAGTGGAAAGGATCGCCCTTGTTGGTGGTACCCAGAATAGTGCCCCCCAGGTGCGAGATACCGCGCACCCGCTCATGCGTCAGGGGCACCAGACCCCCCTGGGGATAGCGTTCGGGCTGCAGCAAGCCATTGAAACCATCGCGGATGCCCACGCATTCCCAGCCCCGGTTGGAGGCCGCCGAAACAGTCGCTCGGATCACGGCGTTAAGGCCGGGAGCGTCACCGCCGCCGGTGCTGATGGCGATGCGCCGAATGGGGGGTGTTTGCAAGGGTCTATCTCCTGCCGTAGTCCGTGCGCCCTACCCGGCCAAGGCTACAAACATGTTCTGTACATCGTCATTCGCATCGATGGCGGCCAGGAAGGCCTCCACCTCTTCAAGCTGCTCGGCGCTCAGGCTGGCAGGGTTCACAGGATTCTTGGGCTTGTAGCCCAGTTTGGCTGACAAGACCGTAAAGCCCTGGGCTGGCAGGGCGCGGCTGACCACATCCAGGTCTGCCGCTGCGGTAATGAACAGCGTCGTACCCTCTTCATCGCCCGGCTCGACATCCTGGGCCCCCGCCTCGATGGCGGCCTCTTCAGGGTCGGCTCCGGTTGCAGCAGGCTCGGCTTCGATCATGCCGACATGGTCAAAGTCCCAGGCGACCGAACCCGAGGTACCCAGTTGCCCCTGGCGAAACAGCACGCGCATTTCAGGCGCCGTGCGCTTGACGTTGTCGGTCAGGCACTCCACCATCACTGCCACCTGGTGCGGGGCAAAACCTTCGTAGATGACGTGCTCGTAGTGCACCGCCTCGCCGCCAATACCGGCACCTTTCTTGATGGCGCGCTCCAGCGTGTCTTTGGGCATGGATACCTTGCGTGCCTGCTCCACCACCAGGCGCAAACGCGCATTGCCGGCCGGGTCTGCACCGCCGCGCGCAGCCACCTGGATTTCCTTCACCAGCTTGCCAAAGAGTTTGCCCTTGGCGTCGGCCACCAACGCCTTGCCCTTTGCCTTCCACTGTGCGCCCATATGCGGATTCCTTGCGGTGTTGGCGCTTCGCGCGCCAGACTCAAAAATTTGAAGATGGATGTTTATACACCTGAGGCTGGGCTGTTAACCTCATTGCACCGCTACTGACCCACGAAGACTTGATGCTCAACACCCTGTGGCTGGGATTTTTCGTCACCTCCGCCCTCGCCGCGCTGGTGCAGTGGCTGGCGGGCGGCAACGCGCAGGTATTTGCTGCCATGGTCGAGGCCCTGTTTGCCATGGCCAAGCTCTCGGTCGAGGTGATGCTGCTGCTGTTTGGCACCCTCACCCTCTGGCTCGGCTTTTTGCGCATTGCCGAGCGCGCCGGTCTGGTCGAAACGCTGGCGCGCTGGCTGGCGCCGCTGTTTGCGCAGCTCATGCCCGGCGTGCCGCGCGGCCACCCGGCCTTGGGGCTGATGACGCTGAACTTTGCCGCCAACGCGCTCGGCCTGGACAACGCGGCCACGCCCATCGGCCTCAAAGCCATGCATTCGCTGCAAAGCCTGAACCCCGAGCCCCAGACTGCCACCAACGCGCAAATCCTGTTCCTGGTGCTCAACGCCTCGTCGCTCACGCTGCTGCCCGTCTCCATCTTCATGTACCGCCTGCAGCAAGGCGCGCCCGACCCCACGCTGGTGTTTGTGCCCATCCTGCTCGCCACCTCGGCCTCCACGTTGGTGGGGCTGTTGACCGTAGCTTTTGTGCAGCGGCTGCCGCTGTGGCGCCCTGTCGTGCTGGCCTACCTGCTGCCGCTGGCCCTCTGCATTGCCGCGCTGGTCGCCTTCCTCTCCACCTTGAGCGCTGCGGCTCTCGCAAGCCTGTCGTCCCTCACCGGCAACCTGACATTGTTTGGCCTGGTGCTGCTATTCGTGTTGCTGGGCGCCTGGCGGCGCGTGCCGGTGTACGAGGCCTTTGTGGAAGGCGCACGCGAGGGCTTCGACGTGGCCAAGGGGCTGCTGCCCTACCTGGTCGCCATGCTCTGCGCCGTGGGCGTGCTGCGCGCCTCGGGCGCGCTGGGCTACGCGCTCGACGGTATCCGCTGGCTGGTTGAAGGCGCGGGCTGGGACACGCGCTTTGTCGATGCACTGCCGACCGCGCTGGTCAAACCCTTCTCAGGCAGCGCCGCCCGCGCCATGCTGATCGAGACCATGCAGGCCAAGGGCGTAGACAGCTTCCCCGCCCTGGTCGCCGCTACGGTGCAGGGCAGCACGGAAACCACCTTTTATGTGCTGGCGGTCTATTTCGGCGCGGTGCAGGTCCGCCGCA
>JAUYGP010000559.1 GCA_030690515.1 Giesbergeria sp. | reverse complement strand
ATGATGGCGTCGAACGGCACATCGATCTCAAGCACGAAGTCCAGCTTGACACCGGCTTCCTTCATGGCGTCGGCTTGCGGAATGGTGCGCGGGAAGCCGTCAAACAGGAAGCCTTTGGCGCAGTCGGGCTCGGCAATGCGTTCCTTGACCAGGCTGATGATGAGATCGTCACTGACCAGGGCACCCGACTCCATGACCGCTTTGGCCTTCAGGCCCAGCGGCGTGCCAGCCTTGACGGCAGCGCGCAGCATGTCACCGGTGGAGATTTGCGGGATACCGTATTTCTGGCAGATGAAGGTGGCTTGCGTGCCCTTACCGGCGCCCGGTGCGCCCAACAGAATCAGTCTCATGGAAATCCTCTCGCTATGTGAATCCGGCTGGCACAGCGGACACGGGCGCGCAGGCGCCCGGATGCGGTGCTCTTTTTGGAGGGCAAGGATAGCATGCGCAACTTTCGCCCTGGCTTACACCCGGCCTGTCCTGTGCATACGGTCAGCCCAGTAGGGCACGCACCCGTGCCAGGTCTTGGGGGGTGTCGACGCCAGGGCCAGGCGCAGTGGCAGTGATGTGTACGGCGATGCGGTGGCCGTGCCAGATCGCGCGCAGTTGCTCCAGGGCCTCGACCGCCTCGGTGGGTGCCAGCTCCAGTGTGGGAAATTGGCGCAGAAAACCGGCGCGGTAGCTGTAGATGCCAATGTGACGTAGCGGGGCAAACCCTGCCAGTGCGGCCACGTTGGGGTGCGCCTGCACGGCGGCGCCTTGCCACCAGGCAGTGCCGGTATGGTCACGCGCATGCGGAATGGGCGCGCGGCTGAAGTAGTGGGCCAGACCCTGGGCGTCTAGCACGACCTTCACCACGTTGGGGTTGGCCAGGTCGGCCAGGGTCTCAATGGGATGGGCTGCCGTGCCCATGCTGGCGTGCGGGTGGACAGCGAGCAGCGCGGCGACCGCGTTGATGAGTTGCGGGTCGATCAGGGGCTCGTCGCCCTGCACATTGACGACCACGTCGTCGCCTTGCAGACCCAACAATGCGCAGGCTTCGGCCAGACGGTCGCTGCCGCTGGGGTGGTCGGCGCGGGTGGCCACAGCCTCCACGCCATGGCGCTGGCAGGCGTCGAGGATGCGCGCATCGTCCGCCGCCACCACCGTGCGCAGGGCAGCGCTTTGCGCCGCGCGCCGGGCCACTTGCACCACCATGGGCAGCCCGGCAATCTCGGCCAGGGGCTTGTCGGGCAGGCGGCTCGACGCCATGCGTGCCGGAATCAGTACGGTGAAGCCGGCTGCAGCGCTCATTGTTCGAGTTCCTCGTCGCTCAGCGTGCGCGCCTCGGGTTCGAGCAGCACGGGGATGCCGTCGCGTACCGGGTAGGCCAGACGTGCGCTGCGCGAAACCAGTTCCTGGCGTTCCCGGTCGTAGGTCAGTGGCCCTTTGGTGACGGGGCAGACCAGCAGTTCAAGTAATTTGGTGTCCATGGCGGCGCAATCGGAAGAAAGAAAATCAGGAAGGCGATGATAGCGAGCGAGCCCTGGCACGGGCTAGCAGGGCGTCGAAGGCGATAAAGAAACCCTCATCGATGGCTGCACGCAGCGGTACCGCCAGCGCATCAGGGTGGTATTGCCACAATTTAACGGCGTCTTTTTCAGTGCAAATAAGCGTGTACGGCTTATCTGTCGGGCGGTTCCAGCTATCAAAATTGGAGTGATCTGGCAAGCCCTGCGTTTGCTCTAGCTGTAGACCCTCTGCCTGCAGCATGGCAAAAAAGTCCTGGGGCCGGGCAATGCCCGCCACGGCCAGCAGCGGCTGGCTGTGCAGGTCTGCCAGGGGAATGCGCTGTCCGTCGGCACCCAGCGCAAAGTCGGCCAGCGAGCGCTGCAATGCAAACGCAGGTGCGCCACTATCTGCCACGGCGCGACCGGCATGCACGACCAAGTCCACCGGACGGGGCCAGGGTTCGCGCAGCGGGCCTGCGGGGAGTAGAAAGCCATTGCCCGTGCCCTGGTCA
>JAUYGP010000555.1 GCA_030690515.1 Giesbergeria sp. | reverse complement strand
ACACCATGCCAAGCTGGTGCGCCGCTATGGCGCCGCCGCCGTGGTGATGGCCTTTGACGAGCAAGGCCAGGCCGACACCTACGAGCGCAAGATCCAGATTTGCGAGCGCGCCTACCGTATTCTGGTGGACGAGGTGGGCTTTCCGCCCGAAGACATCATCTTCGACCCCAACATCATTGCCGTGGCCACGGGCATCGAGGAGCACGCCAATTACGCGGTGGAGTTCATCGAAGCGACACGCTGGATCAAGGCCCACTTGCCCGGCGCCAAGGTGTCGGGCGGGGTGTCGAACGTATCGTTCAGCTTCCGCGGCAACGACCCGGTGCGCGAGGCTATCCACACCGTGTTCCTGTACCACGCCATCCAAGCCGGGATGGACATGGGCATCGTCAATGCCGGCATGGTGGGCGTGTATGACGACCTCGAACCCACCTTGCGCGAGCGCGTGGAAGACGTCATCCTCAACCGCCGCCCCGACGCGGCGGAGCGCTTGCTCGAAGTGGCCGAAACCGCCAGGAGCGGCGCCAAGGACGAGAGCAAAAAACTCGAATGGCGCGGCACCCCCGAAGCGCCCAAGACCGTCGGCGAGCGCCTGAGCCATGCGCTGGTGCACGGCTTTACCGACTTCATCACCGAAGACACCGAAGAGGCCTACCAGGCCATTCTGGCCAAGGGCGGGCGCCCGCTGCATGTGATTGAAGGCCCGCTGATGGACGGCATGAGCATCGTCGGCGACCTGTTTGGCCAGGGCAATATGTTCCTGCACCAGGTGGTAAAAAGCGCGCGCGTGATGAAACTCGCCGTGGCCCACCTCATTCCCTACATCGAGGAAGAAAAGCGCCAGGACGAGCTGGCCGGGCGCGACGTGCGCACCAAGGGGAAAATCGTCATTGCCACGGTCAAGGGCGATGTGCACGATATCGGCAAGAACATCGTCACCGTGGTCTTGCAGTGCAACAACTTCGAGGTCATCAACATGGGCGTGATGGTGCCCTGCCACGAAATTTTGGCGCGCGCCAAGGCCGAGGGCGCCGACATCGTCGGCCTCTCGGGCCTGATCACACCGAGCCTGGAAGAGATGCAGTATGTGGCGGCCGAGATGCACAAGGACGACCACTTCCGCGTGAAGAAGATCCCGCTGCTGATTGGCGGCGCCACTTGCAGCCGCGTGCACACCGCCGTCAAAATCGCGCCGCACTACGATGGCCCCGTGGTCTATGTCCCCGATGCGTCCCGCAGCGTGGGTGTGGCACAAAGCCTGCTGGGCGACGGTGCCGAGGCCTTTTTGAAAGAAGTGAGCGCGGACTACGACAAAGTGCGCCAGCAGCACGCCAACAAGAAGCAGACGCCCATGTGGACGCTGGCGCAGGCGCGAGCCAACCGCACCGCCATCGACTGGTCGGTATTCACAACCAGGCCGCCCCGTGCGCTGGGCCGTCGCGTGTTCAAGAACTTTGATTTGAACGAGCTGGTGCCCTATATGGACTGGGGCCCGTTCTTCCAGACCTGGGATCTGGCCGGCCCCTATCCCGCGATCTTGAAGGATGAAGTCGTGGGCGAGGAGGCGACGCGCGTGTTCGCCGACGGCCAGACGATGCTGAAGAAAATGATTGACGGACGATGGCTGCAGGCCAGTGGCGTCATGGCGTTGTACCCTGCCAACAGCGTGGGCGACGATATCGAGTTCTATACCGACGAGACCCGCAGCGAAGTACTGGCCACCTGGTACGGCCTGCGCCAGCAGACCGAAAAGCACGCGGTGGACGGCCCGAACAACGAAAAAGTCATGCGCCCCAGCCGGTGCCTCGCCGATTTTGTGGCCCCCAAGGACAGCGGCATTGCCGACTACGCCGGCCTGTTTGCCGTGACGGCAGGTCTGGGTGTCGAGAAGAAAGAAAAAGCCTTTCTGGACGACCTGGATGACTATTCCGCCATCCTGTTCAAAAGCCTGGCCGACCGCCTGGCCGAGGCCTTTGCCGAGTGTCTGCACCAGCGCGTGCGCACTGATCTGTGGGGCTATGCGCAGGATGAGAAGCTGTCAAACGACGCGCTGATCGCCGAAAAGTACCAGGGCATCCGCCCCGCGCCCGGCTACCCCGCCTGCCCGGACCACAGCGCCAAGCGTGAGCTGTTCCGCGTGCTGCAGTGCGGTGAGATCGGCATGGAACTGACCGACAGCATGGCCATGGCCCCAGCCGCCAGCGTCAGCGGGTTTTATATTGGTCACCCCGACAGTGCTTACTTCAGCGTGGGCAAGATTGGGGAAGACCAGCTCAAAGACATGGCGCAGCGCCGCGGCATGGATGAGGCCGAGTTGCGGCGCTTGCTGGCACCCATCCTGTAGGCGCCCCTCTCCATCTGGTGTCCCCGTATTGACGGGTCCCCCCCGGGGCGCCAGACTCGCGCGAACTCCTCCCTTCGCGCATGACAGCTACCAACAACACGCCCCTCGACGCACAGCAGCTCCTGCGCCTGCTGTGCAGGGCGGCCTTGCTGCCGGATAGCGATTTTCCAGCCGGGCTGGCGCGCGAACTGGCCGCCCTGCAGGGGGTGGCGGAGGCCCATTTCACCACCGATCTGCCTGTACCCGATGCCGCAAAGGACGCACGGTGGTTGTGTTTGCCGCTGATGGCCGGGAGCGGCGATGGGAGCGACCATGGCATCCTGTGCCTGCGCGCCCTTGACCCAGCATTGTGGGTGGCCCATGGAGAGGCGCTGGCGCACTTCGCCACAGCGCTGGCGCATCTGCTGGAGGAGCGCCGTTTGCGTGCGTTCGCGCAGCAAGCGCAAGAGCGGTCGCTGGCACTCCAGCACAGTGAAAAACGGTTCCGCGATCTGTTCGACAACTCGCCTGACCCTTGCTGGCTGATCGAGAACGGCATTTTTACCCACTGCAACCGCGCGGCGATCCACATGCTGGGGTACACGCGGTGCGAAGACATCCTGCAGCACCCCTCGCGGCTCTCCCCGGAGCGGCAGCCCGATGGCAGGCTTTCGTTCGAGAAGGCCGAAGAGCTGATGCAACGTGCTCTGCAGGAGGGAATGGTTCGTTTTGAGTGGGAGCACTGCCGCGCCAACGGCTCTTTTCTCTCGGTCGAGGTCACGCTCGCGCGGCTCGATCTGCAGGGCCATGCCGTGCTCTACTGTGTCTGGCGTGACATCACGGACCGCAAGCAGGCGCAGGAAGAGGCCTACCAACTGGCCTACTTCGACCCGCTGACGGGACTGCCCAACCGCCGCCTGCTGCTGGACCGCCTGCAGCAGGGCATGGCTGCCAGCTCTCGCAGTGGCAAGCACCGGGCCGTGCTTTACCTCGACTTGGACCATTTCAAGAACCTCAATGACACCCGTGGTCACGAGGTGGGCGACCGCCTGCTGGTCGAGGTGGCGGGCCGGTTGCGCGCCTGCGTGCGCGAGGGCGACACCGTGGCACGCCAGGGCGGCGACGAGTTCGTGCTGCTGATCCAGCAGTTGGGCGAGAACCTGGAGACTGCGGTGTCTCAGGCGGGTGTCGTGGCAGAAAAAATCGTCACCCGCTTGTCCGAGCCCTGCAATCTTGGCGGTGCGGCGTACCAGGGAACGACCAGTGTGGGTATTGCTCTGTTTGTCGGGCAGACGGTGCCCGCTGACGAGCTGCTGCAGCGCGCTGACCAGGCCATGTACCAGGCCAAGGCCGCTGGGCGCAACGCCGTGCGGTTTTTTGAGCCGGCCATCCAGGAGCGGATCAATACCCGCGCCGCTATGGAGGGCGAGTTGCGCCACGCCGTGGAGCGCAATGAACTGGTGCTGCACTACCAGCCGCAGGTGGACCCCCAGGGCCGCTGCACCGGCGTGGAAGCCCTGGTGCGCTGGAACAGCCCCCTGCGGGGCCTGGTGTCTCCCCTCGACTTCATCGGGCTGGCCGAGGAAACCGGGCTGATTCTCCCCATTGGGCACTGGGTGCTGGCCGAGGCCTGTCGCACATTGATGGCCTGGCAGGCGGACCCGCTGACCGCGCACCTGGGCATCGCTGTTAACGTCAGCGCGCGCCAGTTGCGCGAGGGTGATTTTGTTCAGCAGGTCCGGGCGCTGCTGCACGGCCATGGCATCGGGCCTGGGCGGCTCAAGCTGGAGATCACGGAAAGCATGCTGGTGCACGACATTGAGCAGACCATTGCCACCATGCGCGCGCTCAAAGACCTGGGGGTCAGTTTCGCGCTCGATGATTTCGGTACGGGTTATTCGTCGCTGTACTACGTCAAACGCCTGCCGCTCGACCAGATCAAGATCGACCAGTCATTCGTGCGCGACATTCTGGTGGACCCGAACGATGCTGCCATCTGTCGCGCCGTGGTGGCTCTGGGCCACAGCCTGGGGCTGGTCACCATGGCCGAAGGGGTGGAAACGCCTGAGCAATGGGCCTTTTTGGCCGATGAGCGCTGCGACGGTGCGCAAGGCTATCTTTATGCCCGTCCCCTGCCTGTGGGTGAGCTGCTGGTGTGGCTGCGCCAGCGCCGTGCGGTGGTCGCCTAAGAATTCGCTGGCGTGCGCTCGCCGCTGCCCTGCGCGCTGGCGGCCATCTCCAACTGCATCATCACCATGTTGACCAGGGTGCAGACCGTGGGCCGCCCGGTCTCGATCACATAGTGCGCGGTTTCGCGGTACAGGCCATCGCGCTGGGCATAGAGTTCACGCAAGCGCTCCAGGGGGTTGGCCACTTGCAGCAAGGGGCGCGTGCGGTCGTGGCGCACCCGCCGGTAAATGTCCTCGGGTGAGGCTCGCAGGTAGAGCACCGTGCCAAAGTGGCGCAGGGCTTCGCGGTTCTCGGGGCGTAGCACGGCCCCGCCGCCCGTGGACAGCACCATACCGCCGGGCTGCGCGGCCACGTCGGTCAGCACCTGGGTTTCCAGATCGCGAAAACGCTCCTCCCCCTCAGTCTCGAAATACTGGCGAATGGTCGTGCCCAGCACCTGCTCGATCTGATGGTCAAGGTCTACAACGGGCAGCCCCAACCGGTGGGCCAGTTGTCGGCCCACGGTGGATTTTCCAGAGCCGGGCATGCCGACCAGTGCACAGCGAATCTGCATAAATGTCCTGTTGTTTCCCTTCTGGCGCGGCCGCGCATCATGCCGTCGCTACGCCAGACTCCTGGGCGTGGAGTGTAAAGCTGCGCCTGGTTGTGGGATCGCTCCTGCCTGCATCGCCGTACGCGGCGGATCGACGGCGGTGCCATCTGGGATTAGGCTCGGGACATGAATATGCCTTCTTTTGTTCGACGCACATCCCGCTTGTGGCGGCCCTTCTGGCGCGCCATGCAAATGTGGCTGGATGCGGATGGCCTGCGCATGAGTGCCGCCATGTCGTTTTACGGCATGTTGAGTCTTGCGCCCTTGCTCCTGTTGCTGGTGGGTGTTCTCGGATGGTGGATGGACCGCAGCATGCTGGAGAGCAGCCTCATTGCGCAGGTGCAGTCGGTGATGGGCCCGCAAGTCGCCACCGTCGTGCGCCAGGCCATGGCCAGCGCCCAGGCACCGGCGGAGGGCCGCTTGGCCTCGGCGCTGGGCTTTGTGGTGCTCTTGTCCGGGGCGACCGGGGTGTTTGTGGAGCTGCAATCAGCACTGGAGCGCCTGTGGCAGCAAGGCAGCGTGCCCGCGCAGTCCGGGGCCGCTTGGTGGCGCATGGCGTCGCTGCGCTTGCGGGGCCTGGCCTATGTGCTGGCGCTCGGGTTCCTGTTGATGGTGTCCCTGGCGCTGTCTACGCTCATCAACCTGTTTGCTGATTGGGCGAGTGCACGTCTGGCTATAGCGCCGCTGGGTCCGCTGCTGCGTATCGTCAACGAAAGCGTGGCTTTCGGTTTTGCCGTCGCCCTGTTTGTGGGCCTCATGCGCATTGGCGTAGGGCGCAAGCCATCGATGCGCTACCTGGTAATGGGTGCCGTGGCGGGTGCTACGCTATTCACCGTGGGCAAGCAGTTGCTGGCCTGGTATCTGTCCACAGCCGCGATTGTGTCAGCCTATGGCGCGGCCGGCTCGCTGGTGGTGCTGCTGATGTGGATCTACTTCTCGTCGGCCATCCTGCTGTTTGCCGCCAGCTGCGCGCAGGCGCTGGAGGAAGCCCTTTCGGAAACCCCTGGTGTGTCTGGCACTGCCCGGGCAGTCGCGCAGCCTCGGAGGTGATCTTGCGTCCGAAACGGGGTATGCCTGGCCCTGTGGCCGCTCTCCCGCAGGGGCGAGCCCCTTTCATAGAGGGGTCAGTTCTTGCTGCTGGTCGATGCGACTTCGACCAGCTTCTCGGTGCTCGCCAGCACGCGCTCGCTCAAACTTGCTGCGAGCGCAGCATCCCGCCGCATCCTGGCAGGGTCGCGGCTGGCGAAAAGCACGGCCTGGTACGGCTCCCACACGCGACGCAACTCTGCAACCTGTGCCTTGATCTTCGGCGCAGTCAGCGGCGACGTCTCCATCTGCAGCAGCACTGCGGTGAAATGGGCCCGCGCCAGATGCAGCTCCATGTCGGCCGGTGCGGTGTTGATTTCCCAGGTCTCGTACAGATAGAACTTCATCATGCGCTGGGAGAGCATGCGCTGGCGCCCGGCAAGATTGACCAACTGGTCCAGTGGCAGGTTGCCTGCATCCCGGTAGCCCAGCGTGACGTGGTGCGCCACTTGCTGTAGTTCTTCGCTCAGATCGTACAGAACATCAGCCCCTAACCTGGTTGGATGCGCCGTCAGGAGCGGCTTGCACCGGGCCCACATGGCATCGACCTGGGCCAGGGACTTGGCCTGCGCCGCATCGGGCGGAAGTGCCTTGAGCGCAGCAAGTTGGGTTTCAAACAGTTGGATGGACTCTTGCAAGATAGTGCGTGCGCCATCGGGGTCTATGCCTTGCCCCAGCATCAGATAGGCCTTGGTCATGCGCTGCGCAAGCATGCGCTGGCGCCCGGCCACGTTCACGAGGGACGTGGTATTCAACTGCTGGGCCGCTATCGGGGCCGACTGGGCCTGCACCTGGAGTGGGACACAGGAAAATGCCAGCGCGCACAGAAGCCCTGTACCGAATCGAAACCTGAGCATGGAGTGTCTCCTGCGGTGAAGGAAAGTAGAACAATACGGGCAGGCAAATACCGCTGGTGCCAGGCGGTGAAAGCAATGCATGGATGCACACGCCTTTTGGCACCCTGTCACTGAGGCGTCGTCGGCTGGGGGAATGCGCGCAGGCGTGCTGTCCACACCGACATGCCCAAGGATTGTGTGGATGTCGGCGCGCAAGCGCATCAGCGTGAACCCGAAGCCGCGCATGTGTGGCCTGCTGTGGGGTCGCTTATCTGGCCGGTGGGGCCGTGGTGTCTGCGTGCGGGACGGCGGGCGCGCTGGTGGCGCCCTTCATGTGGATGTACGTCTCCGCCGCGATCTTGCAATGGGGTGCGCCCTGCGCCTGGGCGTTGTCTGCCAGAAGAAACGCCCACTTGCACAGGGGCTGTTTCTCATTCCATTTCTAAACCATCCGTGTCGTTGCTGCTTCGCCTTGCCGTGCGACGGCGCTGTCTGCAGCTTCGCGCCTGGACACGAATGATTTGGAAACAGAATAAGGCGTGCTCACTTCTCCACAAACGCCCGCTCCACCACGAAGTCGCCCGGCCGCGTGGTGTTGCCTTCTTCGAAATCGAGTTTTTCCAGCAGCGCCTTGATGGAGGCCAGCATTTCCGGGCTGCCGCACAGCATGGCGCGGTCTTCCAGCGGGTTGAGCTGCGGCAGGCCCAAATCGGCCGCCAGTTTGCCCGACTCAATCAGGTCAGGAATGCGTCCCTGGTTGCGGAAGGGCTCGCGCGTGACGGTGGGGTAGTACTTGAGCTGCGCGCTCACCATTTCGCCCAGGATTTCGTGCGCTGGCAGCTCTTTGGTGAGGTAGTCGTGGTAGGCCAGCTCGGCCACCTGGCGCACGCCATGGATCAAGATGACCTGCTCAAAACGCTCATAGGTTTCGGGGTCACGAATCACGCTCAGGAAGGGCGCAAGGCCGGTGCCGGTAGAAAACAGGTACAGGCGCTTGGCTGGCAGCAGGTAATCGATCAGCAGCGTGCCTGTAGGCTTTTTGCCGACGATGATGTTGTCGCCCACCTGGATATGCTGCAGGCGCGAGGTCAGCGGGCCTTCGGGCACCTTGATGCTGAGAAATTCCAGGTGCTCTTCGTAATTGGCGCTGACGATGCTGTAGGCGCGCAGCAAAGGCTTGTCGTTCACCATCAGGCCGATCATGGTGAAGTGCCCGTTGGAAAAACGCAATGTCGGGTCG
>JAUYGP010000551.1 GCA_030690515.1 Giesbergeria sp. | reverse complement strand
CGACCCTGGAAGAACGACAGGTAGTGGCGTGCGGCGGCCACGGCCTGCACCTCGTCCTCGACCAGCACGTCGATCACGCCGTTGGCGTGCTGCACGCTGCTCGGGCCAATCTGCTCTGGTTTGAAGACGCCCAGGCCACCGCCCTCGATCATGGCCGGGCCGCCCATGCCGATGTTGCTTTTGCGTGTGGCGATGATGACGTCGCTGCAGCCCAGCAGCGCGGCGTTGCCAGCAAAGCAGCGCCCGGCCGTGATGCCCACCACGGGCACCTGGCCCGACAGCGCGGCGTAGCTGGCAAAAGTATGGACATGCAGGCCCGCCACCACGGGGATGTCGGTATCGCCCGGGCGGCCGCCGCCGCCTTCGGCAAACAGCACCACGGGCAATTGCTGGTCGAGCGCGACGCCCAGCATGCGGTCGGTCTTGGCATGGTTGCGCGCGCCCTGCGTACCCGCAAGCACGGTGGCGTCGTAGGCCATGACCACGGTGCGCGCCTTTTCCTCACCACATTGCGTGCCGTTGACGGCGCCAATGCCCGTCACCATGCCGTCGGCTGGGGTGTTGGCGATGAGGTCTTCCATGCTGCGGCGGCGCGCCTGCGCGGCGACGGCCAGCGCGCCGTATTCGATGAAGCTGCCTGCATCGCACAGGTCGGCAATGTTCTCGCGCGCGGTACGCTGGCCCTGCGCGTGGCGCTTGGCCACCGCAGCGGGGCGTTGGGCGTCGAGTGTGAAGGCGTGGCGGTCGATGACACGTTGCAGGTCGGCTCGGATGTGGTCCGGATCGTTCTCCTGCGCCTGGGCCTGCGCCATCACAGCGGCGTCCTGCACGGGTTCGAGCACCAGCAGCGGCTGGGCCTGCACCAGATACGCCCCGGGCGCTGCGGCCAGCGATTGCACACGCCCGGCATGGGGCGCGAGCAGCACATGCTCCATCTTCATGGATTCGAGCACGGCCAGGTCGGCTCCGGCCGCCACCACATCGCCCACGGCCACGGCCCACTGCACCAGGCGTGCGGGCATGGGGGCGCAAACGCTGTTCGGGTCGGCAGCGGGCGTGGGGGCTGCGTCTGCAAAATTTGAATGATTTTGACCTCCAGCGCTTACAGGCAAAGCGCTAGCAGCTATCTTTTTAGAAGCATCCAACAACGCGGGCAACACCTGCTCCACCCAACGCGTGTGCACTTGCTGGGTGGCCATCTCAGGCCGCTCGGCGATGGCGCGCAGCAGCGAAAGGTTGGTGGCCACGCCTTCAATGCGGCACTCGGCCAGGGCACGTTGCGCGCGGCGCAGCACATCGGCAAAGCGGCTGCTGCGCGAGGACACGATGAGCTTGGCCAGCAGCGTGTCGTAGTGCGGCGAAGGCGTGGCACCGGCCACCCCGTGGGTGTCCACGCGCACGCCCGGCCCGGCAGGCAGGTCAAAGCGCATAAGCACCCCGCTGCCCGGCACCGCGCCGCCCTGCGCATCCAGCGTTTCGGCGTTGATGCGCCACTGCACGGCAAAGCCCTGCACCGGCGGCGGCGCGGCCGGGTCCAGGCCCAGGTCGTGCAGGCTCTGGCCCGCCGCCAGCTGAATCTGCGCCTGCACCAGGTCCACGCCCGTGACCTCTTCGGTGATGGTGTGCTCGACCTGCAGGCGCGGATTGGCTTCGATGAAGACGTAGGGCAAGGACTCGGAAGCCAGATCCACCAGGAATTCAAAGGTGCCCAATCCCTCATAGGCCACGGTGCGTGCCATCGTGAGGGCGTCTGCCGTGATGCGCTGGCGAAGCTCCTGCGTGAGCGAGGGGCTGGGCGCAATCTCCACCAGTTTCTGAAAGCGCCGCTGCAGCGTGCATTCGCGCTCGCCCAGGGCGATCACCTGCGCTCCATCGCCCAGCACCTGCACCTCGATGTGGCGCGCGTTCACCATCAGGCGTTCCACGTAGACGCCCGCTACGCCAAACGCGGCCTGCGCCTCGCGGCGGCAGGTGTCCCAGGCGGCAGGCAGCTCGGCCTCGGACTGCACGGCGCGCATGCCGCGCCCGCCGCCGCCGCCAATGGCCTTGATGACGATGCCCACGCCCGCTGGCCCGGTTTGCTGCGCCTTCCAGAAGGCCTGCGCTTCTTCCAGCGACACCGCATGCTCGGTGCCCGGCATCAGCGGCACGCTGCAGCGCTGCGCCAGCGCACGGGCCTGCGCCTTGTCGCCAAACAACGCCAATTGCGCGGGCGTGGGGCCGATGAAGCGCAGGCCCGCCGCCTGGCAGGCCTGGGCAAAGTCGGCGCGCTCACTCAGGAAGCCATAGCCCGGGTGCAAGGCGTCACAGCCCGTGGCCTGCGCAATGGCCAGCAGCCGCGCAGCGTCCAGGTAGGCCGCAGGCCCGGTAGCCCCCAGCGCCACGGCCTCGATGGCGGCATGCACATGGGGAGCCTGTGCGTCGTCGTCGGCATACACCGCAACGCTGGCAATACCCAGGTCGTGCAGCGCGCGCGCAATACGCAGGGCCACCTCTCCCCGGTTGGCGATCAGGACTTTGGAAAAGAGCGGCGTGGTCATGGTTTTGCTTCTATTTTTATAGCTATTAGCGCTTTATGGGCAAGCGCTTGAGGCCAATTTCGCCCGATCAACAAAATGTCTCAGAGGGTGCTCACTCTCTCTCCCCTTGCGGGAGAGGGTTGGGGAGAGGGGGGAAACAAGCACAGCGCCCCGAAACACCCCTCTCCCCCCGCCCTCTCCCGCAAGGGGAGAGGGGGCTCATCCCGAGCATCGTTCTTTGTAAAAAAGCTGATGCCCCTGTCTGAGGTACGTTGCCAATCCGGCATTTTTACTAAAACCTGTAGATCAGGCGGCGTCCTTGAGCATGCGGCGCAGCACCTTGCCCGCGCCGGTCGACGGCAGGGCGTCGATGAAACGCAGCTCGCGCGGTGCCTTGTAGGGGGCCATGTTCTCGCGCGACCATTGCAGCAAGGCAGTGGCATCCACGTCCTGGCCCGGCTTCTTCACTATGAAGGCGCGCACGACCTCGCCCTTTTCGGCATCGGGCACGCCGATCACCGCTGCCTGGGCCACCGCAGGGTGCTTGCACAAGATGGCCTCCACTTCTTCGGGGAACACGCTGTAGCCCGAGACCTTGATCATTTCCTTGAAGCGGCCCGTGAAGGTAAGGTAGCCGTCGGCGTCGAGCTTGCCCATGTCGCCGGTGTGCACCCAGCCATTGCGCAGCGTCTGCGCGGTGGCCTCGGGCTTGTTCCAGTAGCCCTTGAAGTTGCCGGGGCCGCGCACGGTGATTTCGCCCATTTCACCCGCTGGCAGCGTGGCGCCCGTTTCGGGGTCGATGATGCGAATTTCGTTGCCCGGCACAGCCTTGCCCTGGGTGCCCCAGCGAATGGCGCCCGGCGGCATGCTGGTGTCTACGGTGTGGGTTTCCGACAGGCCATACGAGGCTTCAAAACTGGCGCAGTTGGGGGCGAACTGTTTCCACTGCTGCGCCAGCGCCTCGGTCAGCGTGATGCCAAAGCTGGTGACCGGGTTCATGCGCAGCGCTGTCAGGTCGCGCTCGCGCAGGCCGGGTACCTGCATCAGGGCGGCGTTCATGGGGGCGATGCTGTACCACCAGCCCACACGGTGGCGCTCCAGCGCCTGCGCCACACCCGTGGGGTCAAAGCGGTACATCAGCACCGAAGTGGCGCCGGTAAAGACCGGCACGTTCACGCCCATCACCATGCCGGCAATGTGGTACAGCGGCGCGACCGACAACAGCACATCGTCGCTGCGCACACCGTTGCATTGCGCGGCCGCCGCGGTCTTGAAGAGCGCGTTGCCGTAGGTCAGCATGGCGCCCTTGGGCAAGCCGGTGGTGCCCGAGGTGTAGGTCATCAGTGCCACGTCGTCCATGGCGATCTGCACGGGGACGGGCGAACCGCCCGCACGCACGGTGGCCAGAAAATCTTCGCACCCGGCGGGCACGGGTGCGGCCGCGGCGCGCATGGCCAGCAACTCCGCCGGTACATCAATGGCGGGGGCATCGGGCAGCAGTTCGGCGTAGCGCACGACAAACACATGCTGCAGTGCCGTTTGGGCGCGCACCTTGTCCACCACGGGCAAGAGGGATTCGGCCGCCACGATGACACGCGCCTGCAGGTCGCCCAGCTGGTACTGCAGTTCGTGCTCTTTGTTCAGCGGGCCGCAGGGGCAGACGATGGCACCCATTTTCTGGATGCCAAAGTGCGCCATGAGGTACTGCGGGCAGTTGTTCAGGAACAGCGCCACGGGGTCGCCCTTTTTCACCCCCAGCACCTGCAGCCGCGCGGCAAAGGCATCGCTGGCGCGGTCCAGCTCGGCCCAGGTGATGGTGTGACCGTACCAGATGCAGGCCACGCCTTCAGGGTTGTCCTGCGCATGGCCGCGCAGGTATTCGTGCAGGGGCTGTGCAAGGGGTGCGCCTGCGGCGCCAGGGGTGGAATCGGTCATGAACGTGTCTCCTGTGTTTCTTATTCCGCCGTGACTCAGGGTTTGCGATAGGCGCATTGCCCTGCCAGCGTCTTGCCAATATATACCGACTAGTAGAACAATGCTACCCATGGGTATAACCAAAGCGACATCCACACACACCGCGGCCACACTGGGCACATCACCGGTCAAGGCGCGCGGGCGCCAGAAGGCCTCCACGGCCAGCACCGACGAAAAGCGCGAGCGCATCCTCAAGGCCGCCGAAGCGCTGTTCGACCAGCAGGGCTATGCCAACACCACGATGGAGCAGATCGTGAGTGCGCTGGGGGTGACCAAGCCCTACGTCTATTACTACTTTCACAACAAGCAGGAAATCTTCGAGACGCTGTCGTGGCGGCCGACCGTGGCCTGCTTTACGGCCATGGACTTTCCGGAGGACGACCACCGGCCCGCGCACACCAAGGTCACCGAAGGCATCGAACGGCTGATCCGCGCCACCATCGAGCATCACCCCGCGGCTTTCTTTCCGTACCGCGAGCCCCAGGTGTACCGGCCCGAGTACATCGCCATGCAAAAGAAGCTGGCCAACCACTTCTACGAACGCCTGTGCACCCTGATGGAGGAAGGCCGGCAGGACGGCATGTTTGATTTCAAGGAAACCCGCCTCACCGCGCTGGCCGCCTGCAGCCTGCCGGGTTTTCTCTACCACTGGTACCGGCCCGACGGACGCCTCTCGCCCGCCGAAGTGGTGCGCGAACTCTCTCAACTGTCGTGGCGCGTGCTGGGTTTGCGCAGCAAACGCCGCCCCGGCCCATCTCTTCCCCCTTCAACCCCGGAGACTTCTTCACCATGACATCCTTTCTCAAGCCGCTGGCGGCTGCCGCCCTGCTGTGCGCCAGCGCCGCCCACGCGCAGGACACCTTCAAGATTGCCTACATCGACCCTCTGTCGGGCCCGTTTGCCAACGTGGGCGAGCTGATGCTCACGCACACGCAGTTCGCCGTGGAAGACATCAACGCCAAGGGCGGCGTACTCAAGGGCACCAAGCTGCAGCTGCTGCAGTTCGACAGCAAACTCTCGGCCCAGGAGAGCCAGAGCGCACTACAGGCCGCCATTGACCAGGGCGCCCGCGCCATCGTCACCGGGGGCTCGGGCTCGTCGGTGGTGACGGCGCTGGTGCAGGCCGCAGCGCGCCACAACCAGCGCAATCCGGGCAAGGAGATTCTGGTGCTCAACCACTCCTCCATCGACCCCGAGCTGACCGGCAAGTCTTGCAGCTTCTGGCACTTCCAGTTCGAGGCCAACACGGCCATGAAGATGAAGGCGATTGCCAACTATGTGAAGAAGCAACCCGACATCCAAAAAGTCTACCTGCTCAACCAGGACTACGCGCACGGCAAGCAATGGGCGCACTATGGCCGTGAGATGGTGGGCCTGGCCAGGCCTGATGTGCAATTCGTCGGCGAGACCCTGCACCCCATTGGTCGGGTCAAAGATTTCGCGCCTTACTTGGCCAAAATCAAGAGCAGCGGAGCCGATTCGGTCATCACAGGCAACTGGGGCCAGGACATGACGCTGCTGCTCAAGGCGGCGGGTGATGCGGGCTACAACCTGCGCTATTTCAACCACAGCGCGGGCTCCATACCGGGTACGGTGCTGGCCGTCTCGCAAGCCAAGCTCGGCCAGCTGACCTGGGTGGCCGAATGGCACCCCGGACAGGCCGAGACGCCCAAGGTGGATGCACTGGCCAAGGCCTACAAAGCCAAGACAGGCAAGGACTTCCTTGCGCCGCGGATCGAGATGACGCCACGCTTCCTCGCTGCCGCCATCAACAAGGCCCAGTCCACCGACCCGGTGAAAATTGCGCGTGCACTAGAGGATCTGACGTTCGACTCTGTCGTCGGCCCGGTGCGCATGCGCGGCGAAGACCATCAGCTGCTGCTACCCCAGGTGGTGAACACCATTGCGCCAGTGGACGGCAAGGCTGTGAAAGTGGGCTGGGATGGCACCAACTATGGCTTTCGCACCGACGCTGCCTATACCGGCAACGAACTGGCCCAAGGAACGGACTGCAAGATGACCCGGCCCTGACACCATTACGCCCCGCGCCAGCGCACGGGCGCGCTGGCCGATACCATGGGCGGTTTCTTTAGAAGAGGGAGAAACCGATGCCCGACTTTCGCAGCGACACCGTGACCCAGCCCACTCCGGCCATGCGGGCCGCCATGCAGGCGGCGCCGCTGGGCGACGATGTGTTTGGCGACGACCCCTCCGTCAACGCGCTGCAGGAGCATGCGGCGCAACTGCTGGGCTTCGAGGCCGCGCTGTTTGCGCCCTCGGGCACGCAGACCAATCTGATCGCCCTCATGGGCCACTGCCAGCGCGGCGACGAGGCCATCGTCGGACAAAGCTGGCACACCTACCGCTGGGAGGCCGGCGGCATGGCGGTGCTGGGTTCCATCCAGCCCCAGCCCGTGGAGACGCAGCCCGATGGCACGCTGCGTCTGGCCGACATCGCTGCGGCCATCAAGCCCGACGACCCGCACTTTGCGCGCACCCGCCTGGTGGTGCTGGAAAACACGACGGGCGGCCAAGTGCTGTCCACCGCCTACATAGCCGAAGTGGAACAACTGGCGCGCAGCCGGGGGTTGGCCTTGCACCTGGACGGTGCCCGACTGTTCAACGCCGCCACCGCCAACGCCCAGACCCACGGCACGGACGTGTATGACGAGGCACGTGCCATCTGCCAACACTTCGACACGGCCTCGCTCTGCCTGAGCAAGGGTCTGGGGGCTCCGGTAGGCTCGCTGCTGCTGGGCCGCGCCGACTTCATCCGCCAAGCCAAGCGCACCCGCAAAATCCTGGGCGGTGCCATGCGCCAGTGCGGCATGCTTGCGGCCGCCGGGCACCATGCGCTGCAGCACCATGTGCGCCGCATGGCAGACGACCACGCCCTGCTGCGCCAGCTTGCCGACGGACTGGCCCAGGCCGGGCGCGACCACCCTGTACTGCAAGGGCGGCTGGCCGTGGCCTCGGCGCACACCAACATTCTGTTCACCGATGTGGATGCAGAACTAGCGCCCGCCCTCACTGCCTGGCTGGCGCAACATGGCGTGCGCATCACCAGCAGCCTGTATGGCGGCCAGACACGCCTGCGCTGGGTCGCGCACCTGGACGTGGGGCCTGACGATGTGGCCCAAACACTGGACTGTGTGCACCGTTTCAAGGGCCTTTGAGCGCACTTCAAATGCTATCTATTAGATAGCTACTTTCGCTTTATGGATAAGCGCTATAGCCCAATTTCTATCTAAATACTTACCCTACCGGCCGTGCCCTGCCGCCAAAGATGCCGGTGCCCACACGCACCAGCGTGCTGCCGGCGGCAATGGCAGCATCAAGGTCGGCGGTCATTCCCAACGACAAGGTGTCAAAGTGCTCCAGGCCCGGCAGGCCCGAGGTGCGGATGCGATCAAACACGGCGCGCGCGCGCTGGTGCAGCGCGTGTTGGGCAGCGTAGTCGGCAGCAGGCTCCGGAATGCTCATCACGCCACGCAGGCACAACTGTGGCAACGCCGCCACGGTTTGAGCCAGCGCCAGCGCGTCTTCCGGGGCCACGCCCGACTTGGCCAGGCCCCCATCCACGTTGATTTGAATACAGACCTGCAGGGGCGCCAGGTGTGCTGGTCGCTGGGCCGCGAGGCGCTCGGCGATCCGAGGGCGGTCCACGGTATGCATCCAGTCGAAGTGCTCAGCGACCAGGCGTGTCTTATTGCTCTGCACAGGCCCGATGCAATGCCATTGCAGCG